>JBMOIK010000298.1:0-5485 GCA_049317365.1 Rectinemataceae bacterium
CCTCCTGAATCAAGTATTCAAAAGTGCCCATCGTTTTACGTGGCACACAATAGTTTAATTGGTAAAGGCCCGACAAGAGCGGACAGAATCGGTATTGTACTTGGAGCCGTACTGACCGCCATCGGAGAAATACTGGCTCCACGCGTAGTTGTCGTTGTAGCTGGAGTTCATCCAGGGGTTCTGGGTGCCGCCGGTTCGGCTCCGCACCGACTCGCCGGTCCGGTCGAAGATATCGCGGAATTCCAGGCCCGGCGTCGCCAGATTGGCCAGGAAGGCTTCGGTAAAGACGCCGTTCCTCCCCGTCCCGTCCTGGCTTACGTCGTTGGGCGCCGTCGCGTAGACGATGACTTTCCCCGTGGGCGCCTTGCCCAGGACGGCGAGGCCCCGATTGGTTCCTCCCCCTCCCCTGCTCGTCTTGAAGGGATCGTCTCGGCAGGCATCGAGGATGACCATTTTGAGGGGCGTTTTCTTTTCGTCCATGACCGAGAGCACAAAGTCCACCGACAAGGTCGAGTCGGCCACCTCTGCCTGAAGGGCGATGTCGGCATCAACGGGAACCAGGTAGTTGACCCCGCTTACCTGGATGCCGTGGCCTGCATAGTAGAAGAGGCCGGGAGTTCGCTCGTCCAGGCGCGCGCCAAAATCGCGGACTGCCTGCTTCATCGCGGGGAGGCGGCCGTTGGTGATGGCGATAACCTGCCAGCCCAGAGCCTTTACTAAGGATTTCATAGGTACAGCGACACATGATCGCATTGCATGGCTGTCAATAGTGAACGAAATGCGATCATGTGTTGTCCTATTTTCGAAATCCTTAGTATGGCCGCCCCGATGTCAGTGGCGTCGTTGACCGGGTTGGCCAGGGCCTTCACCTTTATATATGCAGCATTGCCAATGACGAGGGCCACGCCCCGTGTCGAGCTAGCCCCCCCCTGGGCGAGGGTCGGTAGCACGAGGGCTGTAAGGACAAGGCCAAGCAAGCAGGAGCGACGCCGCATCTTCACAGGATGACTCCATTTTTAGACGGTGAAATCCTGCCTACTTTAGCACCCTTGTGGCGGGGCTGCAACAAAAGGGGGAGCCACCCCATGGTCGCTCCCCCTCACCTTGCGCGTTCGCGCGTAGGCGACAGGCGCAGGCAACAGGCGTCGAGGCTCAGGGCTTCAGCAGCAGCTTCCCCTCGGCGTCCTTCTCTACCGATTCCTTCTTCCACCACTGGTGGTAGTACTCCACCTTGGTCCAGTAGGGGATCATGTCGTCATAGTGCTTATTATAGGCGTGGCCCGACTGCCCGGTCGTATGTATGACGAGGGAGGCGTCGAGGTTGGACAGGTCGATGATCTCGCGCTCGGAGGGGAGCCAGTCGACTCCGAAGCCCTTGCCCACCACCCAGCCGGTGGCGTTCACGAGGCTCTTGCCCCCGCCAGTGGGATAGGGTCCGCGGTTGAAGAGGTCTTCGATCGGGCCGACACCCGACTTGCCAAGGGTCTGGTTCGCGAAGGTGGCCGTGTGAAGGCTGCCCCAGGCAGGGAGCTTCGCCAGGTCCTTGCCATAGTCCTTGGCCAGGGAGGCGACAGCCTCGGCAAAGGCCCGGGCCAGGATGTCATCGCGTTTTTCGACCCGGTCCTTGGTGTTGCTATCATCCCACCAGAGGCTATCGGGGGTCTGCACCAGATTCTTCACCACCGTGTACCAGCGCGAGCCACCCTCGGCGCGATGCCCGGCAACCAGCTGATCGTCAAAGGTATCCGACAGGAGCCTGACCCAGAAGGTCTCAAAGAGTACGGCAGGCTTTGAGTCGATCTTCTCTTGGTAGTCCCACTCCTTAAGGAAATGGTCGCGGACAGAGGCAAGAGCCGGGTCCAGTTTCAGGCCTAAAAGCAGGGGCACGAGGACTTCGGCGTTGAGGCTCTTGGAGTCGCCGTGCATGCCCTGGATGTAGGCTGCGTCGATCTTGCCCGGTGCCTTGGTGATCATGTCGACGATGCGTGCAGCCCTTTGGCCGTAGTCCCAATCCTTGGTCAAAAGATAGGGGTAGTCCCTCGCGTTGGCCTGGTTGTTGGCGGTGGCGATGTAGCCGCTTTCGGGGTTCAGGACCCAGGGCAGGGACTCGAAGGGAATGAAACCCGTCCAGTCGTAGTCGCCTGACCAGCCGGGCACGGGCAGGGTGCCGTCGCCCTTCTTGCGGATGGGGATGTGGCCGGGGCTCTGGTAGCCGATGTTCCCATCGACGTCGGCATAGACGAGGTTCTGGGCAGGCACCGTCCAGCCCTTGGCAGCCTGGCGGAACTCTTCCCAATTACGCGCTTTGTCGAAATTCCACACCGCCTCGAAGGGCGAGCTCGGCGTCAGGGCAGTCCAGGACAGGGCGATGGCGTACTGGGCCGGCAGGCTGACACCGATCCTGTCCCTGAGTGCCGAGGCGGGGACCTCCTTGCTGGCAGCCCTGTCCATGATGGAGCCGTAGTTATCGGAGACGATGGGACCGTGACGGGAGATCCTCACCATTGTTTCGACCGGGGCTCCTCCGGCGACCTTGATGATCTCCTTCCGCTTCTCGAAGTCAACCCACTTCCCCTCCACCTCATACTGGTCGGGATTGGCGGGGTTGACCCTTTCGATGAAGAGGTCCTGCACATCGGGTCCGAGATTGGTGAAGCCCCAGGCGATGCGGTCGTTGTGCCCCGTGATAACGCCGGGGACTCCGGGGAAGGAGAAGCCGGTGACGTCGAGGGTGTCGGTGCCACCGGAGACATGAAGGGCGTTCTCGTACCAGATCGAGGGCATCTGGATGCCCAGGTGCATGTCGTTGGCCAGGAGGGGCTTGCCGGTCGAAGTGAGGCTACCGGAAATTACCCAACAATTGGAACCAATGTCGGGACCCTTGGGCCCGATCGCTGCCTCGAGGCGCTTGAGGTTGGCGGAGATCTCCTGGAGCGAAGCCGCATCGAGGTGGGCGACGGCACTGGCAGGGCTTGTGATGGCAGAGGAGCGCTTGGTGGACTGCGTGACAGCGCCGTTCCCGATCTTCGGTACTATGACGGGATAGTCGGCGGGATAGTCGGGGTAGAGTTCGCCGAGTTGGGCGGAGCTCAGGGTTTTCAAAAGGATGGCGCGCTCGATCTCATCCTCCATGTTGCCGCCCAGATCCCAGGCCATGGCCTTGCCCCAGGTAAAGGAGTTGACCGGAGTCCAGGGTTCGACCCTGTAGGAGGGCGACAGGATGCCGAGGACCGCGTACTCAAGGCTTAGTTCCGAGCCCTTGCGGCCAGATAGCCAGGCATTGACTCCGGCGGCATAGGACTCCGCGATTTCGCGACCTGCCGGGCCCATGGAATCGTACTCAGCCTGGGCAGTCTGCTTCCATCCTAGGGTGCGGAGGAAGGTATCGGTCTTGACCTGGGCCTTCCCGAACATCTCCGACAGGGTTCCCGATCCTATGTGTCGCCAGGCGTCCATCTGCCAGAAGCGGTCCTGCGCATGCACATAGCCCTGGGCGAAAAAGACATCGTGGAGATTGGCCGCGTAGATGCTCGGCACCCCAAGCTTGTCGCGGATAAGCTCCACCGCTGCGCGGAGGCCTGCGACCTTGAGCTCACCGTCAAGCTTCGGGAAGGATTTCGCCGCCTCGGGGCCAGGCAGCCAGACCTTCAGGTAACCGAACACCGCTACCACGAGGATGACCACGACCGCGAGCAGGCCGAAGCCCAGCTTTGCCAGTATCGAGCCTTTCTTCTTCATATCTCCTCCGGGAAAACAAGCAGCATTGGTATCAGCGCGATGATATGCAGTTGGAGGGGATGCGACAAGAAGGAAAAAGGCCGTAGCGGCGATTCGCGCTACGGCCTTCCTTTATAATTGATACAAATGGCCCGATATCGGCCACGGAACCCTGTCGCGGCTGCGGCTCCGATGGGCCACCCAACCTGCGGGTCGCTGCCGCAAGGGCCTGGCCCTACAGTCCCAGGTAGGCTTTCCGGACATTCTCGTCGTTGGCGACGTCGACAGCCTTGCCCGAGAGCACGATGGATCCGGTCTGGAGGACGTAGGCGCGATGCGCTACCGAGAGGGCCATCAGGGCGTTCTGTTCGACAAGGAGGATGGTCGTGCCCTGGGAGTTGAGTTCGCGGATGACATCGAAGATCTGGTCGACAAGGACTGGGGCGAGGCCCATCGAGGGCTCGTCCATGAGGAGGATGCGCGGATGGGACATGAGCCCACGGGCTGTGGCTAGCATCTGCTGCTCGCCGCCGGACAGGGTGCCGCCCTTCTGGTTCTCCCTCTCCTTCAGGCGGGGAAAGAGGGTAAAGGCGTACTCGATGCCCTTCCTGACATCGTTCTTGTCCTTGATGATAAAGCCGCCCATTTCGAGGTTTTCCCGCACCGTAAGGCGGGGGAAAACGCCTCTGCCCTCGGGCACCATGCCTATGCCCTGGCGGAGCACCATGTGCGGAGCCATGGTTGAGATGTCCTTGCCGTCAAAGTGCAGCTTCCCCTTTTTCGGATGGAGGAGGCCCGAGATGAGCCGCAGGGTCGTCGTCTTTCCCGCGCCATTTGGCCCTATGAGGGTAACCACCTCGCCCTCGTCGACGGTGATGGAAACGCCCTTCAGCGCGTGGATGTTCCCGTAGTAGCCGTGGACCTCGTGGAGTTCGAGCAGGCTCACGATGCGCCCTCCTTGGCTGACAGCTTGTCGACGTGGGCGGCCGAGCCAGCGCCAATCCCCCCCGTCGCACCGCGACCGAGGTAGGCTTCGATGACGCTGGGATTGGAGGCGATCTCCCTCGGGCTTCCCTCGGCTATCTTCTCGCCGTGATCCATGACCGAGATGCGCTCGGAGATGCTCATGACTACCTTCATGTCGTGCTCGATGAGGAGGATGGTGATGCCGAGCTCGTCCCGGATCCTCCTGAACAGGTGCATCGCGTCCTCGGATTCTGCGGGGTTCATGCCGGCTGTCGGCTCGTCGAGGAGGAGGAGCGTGGGTTCCGAAGCAAGGGCGCGTGCGATCTCGACGCGGCGCTGTCCGCCGTAGGGCAGGCTTGAAGCGAGTTCGTTGCCCACGTTGCGGAGCCCGACATAGGCCATGAGTTCCTCGGCGCGCTTCTCGGCCCTCGCCTCTTCTTCCTTGAAGCGACGCGTGCGGAGGACGGTGTCGATGGCCGTCTGTCCGAGCCTCGTGTAGGCTCCGACAAGTATGTTCTCAAGGACGGTCATGCCACCGAAGAGGCGGATGTTCTGGAAGGTTCGCGCAATGTGCCTGAGCGTTATCTTTTCGGGAGGCAGGCCCTGGATCGGCCGCCCCTCAAAAAGGATGCGGCCCTCCTCGGGCTTGTACAGTCCCGAGATCGTGTTGAAGAAGGTGGTCTTGCCTGCGCCATTGGGCCCGATGATCGAGAAGATGCGGCCCTTCTCCATCGAGAAGTCCACCTTGTTGACAGCGGTCAGGCCACCGAAGCGCTTGACGACACCCTTGGCTTCGAGGACA
>JBMOIK010000299.1:0-5482 GCA_049317365.1 Rectinemataceae bacterium
GACCGGCCACCGTGATGCGGGTCACGAGATAGACTGCGAGACCTGTATCCATCACAGGGCTCTCCGGGTCAACCCAAGGCTTTCCAAGAAGATTGTAGGCCATATTCCGGGAAGGGCGTATCCTTTCGCCATGGCCCGGTACAAGGCATTCGGTCTGGCTGGACAACTATGCCACGCACAAGCATCCGAAAGCCGTGGCATGGCTCAAGCGTAATCCCCGGGTCCAGTTCCACTTCACAGCGACCAGCTCAAGCTGGCTGAACCTCGTCGAGCGCTGGTTCAGGGAGATAACGGAGAAAGCGTCCTCGGCGAGTTCTTTGTACACATTGAATAGCCGCCCAAAGCCTTGGCGAGGCGCCACAATAGCATTTTGGAGGGTGAAGCCAATATGGGTCCAGATCCTGTCGCCAATGCCATTGCAAGGAGGCGCTGCCCATGTTTCCCCCCTCAAAAAAGCCGCCAGCGAAGTCATGGCAAAGACTACACTGAGAACAGTTAGCCGCCACTGCATATCGTTGCCAATGTTAGTCATAATTGGCACGAGTTTGAGGTTGAAGCGCGCGCCTTCTTCGAGCGCAAGGCGGCAAAACGGAGCGCCCTCCTGGATGCGCGCCTGGCATTCGCCAAACGGGACGCCCGGGCAATCATCGCAAATTCCGCTGCGATAACCTTCAGTGGCGCCCTGATGCCGAGTCGCTCGCCCTCGACGATGGAGCGCCGCCATCCAGGGCATTCCCCTGCGAACCAGGCTCCAGTTCGCGTGCGTGGGCGAGCACAGCCCCGGCCTTCTCGGGATCCCCGTTGAGAAGGACGATGCGCGATCTGCAGCGCGGGCATTCCATCACGGTCCTCCGTCGATGCGCGACAAGGCCTGCGCTTGCATCGCGTCGACGAGCTGGCGCGCTTCCTCGGCGTCCTTTGCGAGAGCGAGCTTCACGAAGATGGCGAGGGCATTGTCGAGGAGTGCTCGTGGGCCCTCACCAGAAAGCTCAAATCCGTCGGGTGCATTCGTCCCGGGGACGCGCGAAGCATCCGCATCCAGGAAGCGTTTGGCTGCTTCGAGCCTGATCTTCCCGAGCTCTGGCAGCAGTTCGAGTCGCTCTGCGACCTCGAGGCCCTCGACCCAGAGGGCAAGGGCTTTCTTCCGTTTCCCGGTGAGCCAGTCCCAGGTGCCGGCGATGCGGAGGGCGGATGCTTTGTAATAGGCATACTTGCGGGCAGTTCGGACAAGTCGGGCGGCCTGGGCTGTACCAACGCGCTTGATGACTGCGCGACGCGCCGAATCGGGCTCGGCCTCGAGGCGTGCGCAACCATGAAAGACGATCGCCTCGAGAACCGGGACGATTTGACTCACCAACCTCATCTTCTCGGCTGCCATGAGCTTGTGCATCTCCTCGACGACGAGATCGGATTCGTCAAGCCTGTCCGCCTGGACGAGCGCCATGAGCCTGTACGAAAGGGAAAATGTGTATTCGTTCGGCTCCTCAACCCTCTCCGATCTCTCGAGGAGCTCCTCGACCAGCCTCAGTGCGTCCGAGGACTCCCGTCTCGATAGATGTACGAGCGTCCGCACGGCAAGGCATCCCAAGGCATAGGGTGGCATGTCGAAATCAAGGGAGAGCGATTCCAGCATTCGCCCTATCTCCTCCACCTCTTCGAAACGCCCGGCGCAGCTCAGTCCGTAGCCCGCCCAGGTGAGGTACCACCTCGCGTAGATGAAGCCTCCCTTCTTGATGAACACGTCCACTGTAGCCTTTTTATACTCAAGCCTGCTTTCCCCATTGAGGAGATTGAAACCCATCGCGCCCCATTCGAACATGGCGCGGGCATGCTCATCGGTTGCCGTTTGTCCAACCGTTTCCAGTATCCGTTTCGAGGTTCCGTGGAACAATCCGAAGAGGCTCAGGAAAGCGGGAATCGTCCCTATGTTCGCAAGTATCCTGGAATTGGTGGAAGGTTCCCATTTCAATCCTTCTCTTATTGCGGCAAAGCCCGTCAGTAACCACACATCGTCATCCGAGAAGGAAAGGGACTGGAATCTTTCCACCTGGGTATCCAGAATCCCGCTTTCGCGTTCCGAGGCATTCCTTCGCGACCGGGCGAAGGGGAGATAGATGAATGCCACCATCCTGGCTATTCCCAGAACCGCCTGAAGAGTCAAGGCGAGGCCCTGGGGCGGCTCGACACCCAGGTGCCTGAGCGCCTCGTCGTAGTACCGCAGCGCCTCGGGATTGCGGCCCTTGCTCAGCGTGGCCTTGGCGAGCAGTGCCTCGAAACCCGCCAGTCTTTCCGATACGGCCTCGCTACCGACCTTTTTCTTGTAGGACTCGAGGGCCTCCTTGAGGAAGACAAGAGCCTCCGAGGACGCCCCGGATTCGAGCGCGGCCCGCCCCGCTTTCTCCAGGAATTCCTCCGCCTTCTCCGTATCCTCCGCACGGCTGTAGTGCCAGGCGAGCATCCCGAGGAATTCGTTGGCGCGATCCGAAAAGCATTCCTCGATAGCCCGCGCAACGAGAAGGTGCAATTCCCTTCTTGTGCTGATGAGAAGCGAATTGTAGATCGCCTCCTGGACGAGCACGTGCTTGAAGAGGTACTCCAGCTCCCCCATCCGCCTACGCTCCCTCACGAGCTGCATTTCCTGCAGGATGCCCATCCGCTCTCCGAGGCAATCAGGCTCTTCGGCGACCTTCTCGATGACCCTTCCGAAGAAGATCCTCCCGTTCACCGAAGCCACACGAAGAAGATCCTTCAGCTTCGGATCGAGCCTGTCGACACGGGCCATGATCACCTCGTTGATTCCATTCGGCACGCTCGCCTCGACAATTCCGTCCCCCGCCACGAAGCCCCCACCCTCGGCGCGGATGGCTCCCGAGTCGATGAAGGAGCGGATGACCTCTTCGATGAAGAAGGGATTACCCTCGGAATTCTTCACAATGCGTTCCATAACCGATTCGGGAAAGCCCTTCGCCCGAAGGAGGTTGCGAACGAGGGTTTCCGATTCCCCGCTCCCGAGGGCGTCGAGCGCTATGTCGACGAGACGGGTCGGGTGCCGCTCGGCGAGCGCTGTGCGGAAGGCCTCGAGGGCTGGCCCGAAGCCGGGGCGGTACACGAGGAGGAACATGATCGGCTTTTCCTCGACGAGGGCCGAGAGCGAGCGTACAAGCTCGAGAGTGCTCTCGTCGGCCCAGTGGAGGTCCTCGAGGATGAAGAGGATCGGACGCAAGCCCGTGGCAGCCCCGATCAGCTCGCGGCAACTCCTTGCGATCATTTTGCTCATTGTCTCGCTGGCCGTTCCCTCGATGGCCTTCCCCGCCTCGCCCCGCGGTTTCAGTCCGATGAGTACGGAAAGGTAGGGAAAGACATCGCTCCACGTTTCGGGTAGAACCGCGCGGACAGCAGCCTCGAGCCTGCCGAGGGCTGCTTCTTCTCCGTCGTCTTCGCCGATGGAAGCCCAACTCTTGATAATTTCGATTATCGGCCAATAGCTCAGCGTCCTGCCCGAGGACAGGGCGCGCCCCTCAAGCACCGTGAAACCCTTCGTGGCCTCCGAGGCGCGGAGCTCAGCACAGAGCCGCGACTTCCCGAGGCCCGCGTCACCGATGAGGCTGACGATCGAGCCGCTGCCTTCGTGGAGGAGCGCTGCCTGCGAAAGCAGTTTTCCGAGTTCTGCCTCCCGTCCCACGAGCACGGACTGGATGGCTCGATCCTGGACAGATCCTTCCTCGCAGGCCTCAAGCTCCCCGAGCAGCTCCCACACCTGCACCGGTTCGGATTTGCCTTTCACTGTGACCGGCTTCCCCTCAGCGAAGCGGAAGTGCTCGCGCTCGTAGCGCCATGTGAGGGGCCCGACGATGATCTGCCCCGCCTTGGCCACGCCCTCGAGACGGGAAGCCAGGTTGACCGCGTCGCCTATCACCGTGAAGTCCTTGTTCCCTTCGCTTCCCATGCCTCCGGAGACGACTGTCCCGGAGTTTATGCCGATATGGAGTTCGAGCGGAGGCCCGCCAGCGCGCGCGGAGCTGAAAGTCCGGAACTCCGCCATCAGTTCAATTGCCGCTTCGATGGCCTTGCGGGGGGCCTGTTCAAGGGCGATCGGGACACCGAAGAGGGCCATCACCGAATCGCCGATGAATTTGTCCACCGTACCGCCATGGGAGACGATCACCCTCCTCGCGATCGCGTAGAAGGCATTGACGATCGCCGTCACTTCCTCGGGATCGAGCGTTTCAGACAGGGCCGTAAAACCGGCTATGTCAGCGAAAAAGATGGTCGCCTGGCGGCGTTCGGATGCGGTCGCTGCGCTCGGAGTTGCCATCTTTTCTCCCGGTTCTCGCATCGCGAGGTATTTTATTGACCTGTATTCCAAGCCCATCGCACTAGGTGGATTGCGACTACTTCCATTCTCCATTCCCGCCGGGCAGAATACAACGGCAATCACAGAGCCGCCGCGTCGCCCAGGAGATACCCTCGGCATTGAGGAGGGAGGCCGTATGGCGCCAGGTATCGACGCCGGCCTAGTCGAGCTCGTAAAGGTCCCCCGGCTGCGAGGCAAGATTGACCGCGTCGCCGAGCGACGATCGCTGCCCTTGGAGATGGTCGATCGCAAGGGTGAGTTGGTCGCCTTCGGTCATGGTTTCCTCCCGAGGGGAATGGCCGGGCACATATTCATGCGGGATCCTGGATTCCACGCTCAGAATAGAGTCGGTGCCACGCTTTCGCCATTCAGGTCCGGGGCGCATCGCTCCGAGGAGGCACCCCGCGTCGTACAAGGCATGGGCAAGCTCGATCTTCGCTCCGAGACGCTCGCCCTCGACGATGGAGCGCCGCCACCAGGCGAGGTGCAACGATTGTCCGCATGGTCACTTCAAGGACAGGGGAGGCTCCTGCATGACCATCCATGGAAAATGTGACTTGATCTCCAGCTGCGCCAAGCGGTCATGTCTCGCTCTCGCTGCCTTCTCGCATGCCCTCGGTTTCCCTGGGCTCCAGTTTGGACGCTACGAGATTCTCGCCGAAGCATTCAATACCTTGGATGGAGAGGGGCTTCCCTCCTACGGCGCATCTCGCAGCTTCCATTTCTCCACGGCGGGCCGACTGGGGAGAACTCGCCAAGCAGAACCCGCCAAGCAGAACCCGCTCATCTCGCGATTCCTGGCGTAGGCTGCCACTCATTGTTTTTCTGCCAACCTGCCAGAGTAGCGAAGCATCCTCCGCCAGGGGAGGTCCCCCCGCCGCCGGCTGTGACCCCGGTGGGGTGGAAAAAGGGCCCTTCTAGACCCTGTCGCCTTGGTCAGAGTAGCCGGTGCCCGCTGGGGCTGTCCGCTCTGCGGGGAATATCATGAACTTGAGTTTCACTTGGTTGATGCTCATACCCCTGGTACGCCCACAGGCTACGCTCGTGCTTGCGAACTGAGGGCATATTGTGCGGAATTCGAAGTGTCAGCGTTCGCGCTTGCGGAACAGCGTCACGAGGAAGGAAAGG
>JBMOIK010000300.1:0-5440 GCA_049317365.1 Rectinemataceae bacterium
TTTGACTCCCTCTACCGGCGCCACCCCGTGGGCGGCCTCCTCGTCTGGGCCACCGAGTCCAAAACGGCCGACTTCCGCGGCGAGGGCCAGCTCGCAGCTGGCATCGTCAAGCTCCTCCTCGACGGCCAGCAGCGCATGACCACTCTCTACGGTGTCATCCGTGGCAAGGCGCCGAAGTTCTTCGACGGAAATGCGGACACCTTCACGGGCCTCCGCTTCCACCTCGAGGACGAGGTCTTCATGTTCTACCAGCCCGCCAAGATGAAGGGCGACCCACTCTGGGTGGACGTGAGCGAGCTCATGAAAAGCGGTACCAACGGTCTTGCGAAGTATGTCAACGAATACTCGAAGAATCCGGTTCTTGTTCCTCGCATCGGCGACTTCGTCGCTCGCCTCAGCCAGCTTCTCGGTATCGAGAAGATCGATCTCCATATCGAGGAGGTGACCGGCGCTGACAAGACTCTCGACATCGTCGTCGACATCTTCAACCGCGTGAACTCGGGTGGCACCAAACTCTCCAAGGGCGACCTCGCCCTCGCGAAGATCTGCGCGGAGTGGCCCGATGCCCGCGACACGATGAAGGCCAAGATCAAGCAATGGGAAGGGGACAAATACAACTTCAACCTCGATTGGCTCCTCCGCTCGGTGAACACCGTCCTCACGGGCGAGGCCAAGTTCCAGTACCTCCACGACAAGACGGCCGAAGAGGTGCAGGGCGGTCTCGCGCGGGCGGTCAGGCACATCGATACCGCCCTCAACATGATCGGGGGCCGACTTGGCCTCGACCACGACCAGGTACTCTTCGGGCGCTTCGGCATTCCCGTGATGGTGCGCTACCTCGACGGCCCGGGGGCCCTCCTCGATGAGAAGACACGGGACAAGCTCCTCTTCTGGTACGCCCAGGCGGGCATGTGGGGGCGCTTCTCGGGTTCGACCGAGTCCTTCATCGATAAGGACCTCGCTGTCCTCGACGGAGGGGCGGATAGTCTTGACCGCCTCATCGAACAGCTCAGGCTCTGGCACGGCGGCCTCCGCGTCGAGGCCGGTCACTTCACCGGCTGGGGCCTCGGCGCGCGCTTCTATCCGGTCCTCTACCTCATCACGAGGATGGGCCAGTCCAAGGACTGGGGCACGGGCCTCGAGCTCAGGGCCAACCTACTCGGCAAGATGAGCACCCTCGACGTCCACCACATCTTTCCCAAAGCCCAGCTCTACAAGCGGAATTATCTCCGTTCCGAGGTCAACGCCCTCGGCAACTTCTGCTTCCTCACCAAGGCGACCAACATCAAGATCAGCGACCGCCTGCCCGAGGACTACTTCCCCGAGATCGAACAGAAGCACCCCGGCGTCCTCGCCTCGCAATGGATTCCGATGGACCCGACCCTGTGGAAGATCGAGAATTTCCGCTCCTTCCTTGAGGCCCGGAAGATCCTCCTCGCCGAGGAGGTCAACAAGCGAATGGCCGAGCTCCTCCATGGTGACGCTCGCTGGTTGGCCCAGTCTGCGCCTATCGTCGAGCCATTGCCTGAGGCGGCCATGGGAGGTATCAGCAACCAGGACGAGGAGGCGGAGCTCCTGGCCCTCAACGCCTGGATGGAGGCCAAGCGCCTCCCCGCGGGCATCCTCACCTTCGACCTGGCCGATCCATCCTCAGGCGACCAGAGGGCTGTCCTCGACCTCGCCTGGCCGGTTGGAATCCAGGAGGGCCTGAGCCAGCCGGTGACCGTCCTCCTCAACGAGCCCGCGAGTGTCATTGCACTCGTGAGCCAGGCAGGCTACCGTTGCTTCACGAGCTCTGCCGAGCTCAAGGCCTACGTCAGGGAGGAGATCCTCGGGAATGGGGAGGAAGCGTGAGCCAGCCTGAGATCCCGGTCCTCTTCGGCGAACTCCGCGTCCTCATCGCGGGGGCGCGCCAACGCGCCGCCGCTGCGGTCAATTCGGAAATCATCCTCCTGTACTGGCAGGTCGGACGGCGCATCTCAATCGAGATACTGAAGGGAGAGCGAGCCGAATACGGCAAGCGAGTAGTGAAGGAACTTTCAGCCCGGCTGACCGAGGAGTTCGGGAAGGGCTGGGGTGAAAAACACCTCCAACATTGTCTCCACATCGCTGAGATTTTTCCGGACGAGGAGATTGTCTACGCACTGCGTAGAGAATTGAGCTGGACCCATATCCGGACCCTGGCCTACATAGAGGATCCCCTCAAGCGCGAGTACTACATCGAGCTCTGCCGCCTCGAGCGCTGGAGTTCGAGGCAGCTTCAGGA
The DNA here is from genome assembly GCA_049317365.1 of Rectinemataceae bacterium. Lineage (GTDB taxonomy): Bacteria > Spirochaetota > Spirochaetia > Treponematales > Rectinemataceae > CAIJMU01. The sequence continues at coordinate 2,267 of JBMOIK010000300.1, forward strand.
GCGGATGGACTCGATGCTCTTCGAACGCAGCGCTATTTCGAAAAAGCCCGAGGAGACCCTTCGCTACGACCTCGAAAAGCTCCGGACCGAGGGTGCGGTATCCCCCGAGCTCCTCCTGAAAGACCCTTACATTCTCGACTTTCTTGGTCTGAGCGACCGCTACCTCGAACGCGACCTCGAGGACGCCATCCTCCGCGAACTCGAGAGCTTCCTCCTTGAACTGGGCGCGGGTTTCGCCTTCGTCGCTCGCCAGAAGCGCATCACAATCGACGAGGACGATTACTACATCGACCTCCTCTTCTATAACCGCAAGCTCAGGCGCATGGTGGCCATCGACCTCAAGCTGGGCGGCTTCAAGCCCGAGTACAAGGGCCAGATGGAGCTTTCCCTCCGCTGGCTCGTCAAGCACGAGCATGAGAAGGATGAGGCGCCTCCACTCGGCATCATCCTGTGCGCCGGCAAGAAGGAAGAGCAGATCGAGCTCCTTGAGCTCGGGAAGAGCGGTATCCACGTCGCCGAGTATCTCACCGTCCTCCCGCCCCGCGAGGCCCTCGAAGCCCGACTCCACGCTTCCATCGAGCAGGCGAGGCGACGCTATATCGAAACAAAGGACTAAATATGAACACTGTCGGACAGGTTGAGAAGATGACCCAGGAAAGGGTGAAGGCGCTTTTCAAGGATCGGCTCGGCTGGGACTACCTGGGCTATTGGAAAAAGGAAGTCGACAATTCCTGCGTCGAGGAGGAATACCTCAAGGCCTGGCTAGGCGGGCGCAATATTCCTTCTGCCTGGATCGACAAGGCGCTACGGAAACTCGACCTCGCCGCAGGAGATGCCAGCAAGAGCCTCTACGACCGAAACAAGGATGTGTACGATCTCCTCCGCTATGGGGTCAAGATCAACCCCGGTGTCGGGGACAACACCGAGACTGTCTGGCTGATCGACTGGAAGACTCCAGCCAGCAACAATTTCGCCGTGGCCGAGGAGGTTACGGTTGTGGCGGCTGATGCCAAGGCTTCCACCAAGCGGCCTGACCTCGTCCTCTACGTCAACGGAATCGCCTTGGGTATCATCGAACTCAAGCGATCGACAGTCTCCGTTTCTGAGGGCATCCGCCAGAACCTCGACAACCAGAAAAAGGAATTCATCGAACCCTTTTTCGCTACCATGCAGCTGCTGATGGCGGGCAACGAGAGCGAAGGCCTGCGTTACGGTACAATTGAGACTTCAGAAAAATACTACCTTCGTTGGGTCGAGGACGAAGGTCCGCATGCCGCTGAGTCCAACCTTCTTGACCGGCACCTCCTCCAACTCTGCGACAAGACGCGCTTCCTCGAGTTGATCCACGACTTCATCGTCTTCGATGCCGGAGTGAAGAAGCTTTGCCGCCAGAACCAGTACTTCGGTGTGAAGAGATGCCAGGCATCCATCGCTGCCCGACAGGGAGGCATCATCTGGCATACCCAAGGGAGCGGCAAATCCCTCACCATGGTGTGGCTTGCCACGTGGATTCTCGCCAACCGCAATGAAAGCCGGGTCCTCATCGTCACCGACCGCAGGGAGCTCGACACCCAGATCGAGACTGTTTTCAAGGGAGTCAACGAGCAGATCTACCGGACCACAAGTACCGGCGACCTGATCGCACAATTGAACAGGTCCGAGGAGTCGCTACTCTGCACCCTTGTCCATAAATTCGGCCTTCGGGAGGATGAGGAGGAGGCTTCCCGCGAAGGAGCGAAGGAACTCATCAGGGCCCTGGCAGCCCTTCCCCAGGGATTCCTGGCTAAGGGCGATCTGCATGTCTTCGTCGACGAGTGCCACCGGAGTCAGTCCGGTGATCTCCACAAGGCCATGCGGGCCATCCTCCCCAAGGCAATCTTCATCGGCTTTACGGGTACGCCTTTGCTTCGGAGCGACAAGGGCAGGAGCATCGAGACCTTCGGTCCTTACATCCACACCTACAAGTTCGACCAGGCAGTCCGTGAGGGAGTCGTCCTCGATCTCCGCTACGAAGCCCGTGACATCGACCAGTCGCTGACTTCGGATACCAAGATCGACGAATGGTTCGAGGCCAAGACGAAGAACCTAAACAACCTGGCCAAGGCTCAGCTCAAGAAAAAATGGGGGACGATGCAGCAGGTCCTCTCGGCCCAGTCGCGGCTCGAAAAGATAGTCTCCGACATAGTCTTCGACATGAACCTCAAGCCCCGACTGATGGACTTCCACGGAAATGCGATGCTGGTCGCAGGCAGCATCTACGAGGCCTGCAAGTATTTTGAACTCTTCAAGGCGACCGAACTCAAGGGCAAATGTGCCGTCGTGAGCAGCTATGTTCCCGCCATCGCAGACATCACGGGCGAGACCACGGGGGAGGGCGATACCGAGAATCTCTTCAAGTATGGAATCTATAAAGACATGCTTGGCGGCAAGAGCGTGGAAGCCTTCGAGAAGGAAGTAAAAAAGAAGTTCGTCGAACAGCCCGGACAGATGCGGCTCCTCATTGTCGTCGACAAGCTTCTCACGGGCTTTGACGCCCCTTCCGCTACCTATCTCTACATCGACAAGCAGATGCAGGACCATGGGCTTTTCCAGGCCATCTGCCGGGTCAACCGCCTCGATGGGGAGACCAAGGACTATGGCTATATCGTCGACTACAAAGACCTCTTCATGAGCCTTGAAGGCGCCGTCAACGACTATACAAGCGGCGCGCTCGAAGCCTATGACAAGGACGATGTCGCCGGGCTTCTCAAGAACCGGCTGGAAGAAGCCCGACACGATCTCGAGGATGCGCGCGACAAGGTGAAGGCCATCTGCGAGCTGGTTGAGAAGCCCCACGACGCTCCAGCCTACTTCAAGGTTTTTCTGGGCGAAGAGCATGAGGGACTCCGCCTCAAGTTCTACCAGTTCGTCTCCGGCCTCATACGGAGTTACGGCGACATCGCCGGCGAGCTTTCAGAGGCGGGCTACACCGACGCCGAGATTCAGGCCATTCAGCAGGAAGTCGACCACTACGCCAAGGCCCGAGACGAGGTGAAGCTCGCTTCGGGTGATTACATCGACCTCAAGAGCTACGAGCCTGCGATGCGGCATCTCATCGATACCTACATCCGCGCCGAAGAAAGCGAGAAGATCTCGGCCTTCAACGATCTCACCCTGATCAACCTGATCGTGGAG
>JBMOIK010000301.1:0-5432 GCA_049317365.1 Rectinemataceae bacterium
GACATCATCGCCCAATCCTCGTCCGATTACCGGGCCAAGGCCATCGACCTCTTCTTGAACCTTCTGTCGATCGGCGCACGGGCGGTCAAGGGAGAGGATGAGCTCTGGGCGGCCTTCATGGACAATGTCACGGAATTCGTGAAGGACCTCTCAGGCCTCTTCCCCGCCGATGAACTCTCCTTCCTGAAGGACTTCGAGGATACCATCGCCTCCAGCCTCGCGGAGGGCTTGCCTCCCGCAACAGGGCCGAGGGCAGCCGTCGCAGTTCGCATCGAGGGCCTTGACACCTTGTTCAGGGAGAGGCTCGCCGAACTGCGCGACCCCGTGTCAGAGACGAGGCGGACAGCTACCCTTTACGAGGCGGAAGCGGCGGAACTCAGGGAGCTTCCGGTCCGGCTGCAGACGGGCAAGGAATCCGAGGCAATGCATACCGTCATCATGTTCATTGAGATCTTCAACAAGGTCATACGCCTCCTTCCCGAACTCAGGAAGCGGGGCATCGATACTGATTCGATACGGATAGACGATCTGGGTCTGGAAGCCTTCCATGCGACCTTCAACGAGATCTTGAGGGGGTTTTCCAAGGCCATCGAGGACCGTGATTCCGTCCTGATAGGCGACCTGGCTGAATATGAGGTCGCTCCACGAATGGGGAGCCTTTTTTCCGCGCTCAAGGAAGCGCTTCCGCAATGATGCTCCTGTTGCAGCTCAATCCCTCCACCTTCTGGAGCCAAGGAGACAGCAACACTGCCTGGATGGGCTGGGGCATCGGGATTGTCCTCATACTGCTGGTCGGCGTGACTGCGATAATCCAGAGCCAGCGCTCACCGAGGGCCAGCGGCTCCTCCGGCTATGTTTTCGACAAGCAGAAATGGCGCCAGGCCGCCCGTGAGGTCGGGCTGAAGGAGGATGAGCTCCTCTTCCTGGAAATTTATGCAAAAGCCCTCTCGATCAGCAATTCAGAAGCGACCCTCAGGAACGTGGTCAAGTTTGAAGCCTTCTTCAAAGAAGCCTACCGCTATATAGACAAGAGTTCGAATTCCGAGGCAGAGGCCGAAGAGAACAAGGCCACACTCTTCGCCATACGGGAAAGGCTTTCGCGCAAGTCGACTGCCGGTTCGCGCCTGCACTCGACCGACCAGCTTGTGAAGGGTACCCCCCTATCCTTCATAACTCCAACGGAAGAAAGCTACCCGACGATCGTCGTGAGTTCTGGGCCCCAGGGCCTGGCTGTCGAGCCCATAATGGATGCAGTCGGGGTTCCCATCAAGTTCAAGCACGGCCTCAGGATTTCCTGCTTCTTCTACAACAAGGCTCACCAGGGCTTCCAGTTCACCACCAAGGTCGCTGGCCTGGGACATGTCGAGGGGCGCGAACTCCTCGTGCTCAGCCATTCGGAGGAGGTCAGCGCCCTGCCTTCCCGGAAGTCGCAACGCAGGGCCGCACAGGTCCCCTGCACGTTTTTCCATGTTGAAGTCACCACAAAGAAGGAAAGCGGCAAGGACCAGTCCTCTGCCAAGGTAGACACGGCAAGCTTCACCGGTACGGTGACCGACATGTCCGCAGGCGGCATGGCCATCCAGAGCTTCAGTCCCTTTCCGGCAGGGGACTTCATCAAGGTGAGCCTCGACCCAGGCGGTGGCAGGCAGACAGCCTTCGGCAAGGTAGTCCGCATCAATAGGCTCCGGGACACAGGTGGCATCATGCACGTCCAGTTCGTGAAGATCTCGAGGAAGAGCCTCAACGCGATCATGTCCTTCGTGTATGGCTATAGCGATTGAGTGCCAGGCTGCATCGCGTGAAACCCAGGCCCTGCACCCGCGAAGCCTGGCTGTTCTTGACTGGGGAGTCCCCCTCCCCTAGGATGAATGGATGAAGGTCATGGAGCTCCGCGGACTCACCCGCAAGGAAACGGGCATTTATTATCGCCGCGAATTCAAGGGGCATGCTGTCTTCGAATCGCGGGGCAAGCTGTCCGAGCTTCAGCTGAGCTTCATCATCGAAAACCACCCCGTCGGTCCCCCCGAGATTTCCTTCGTATTTGACACAGAGCCCATCTGGCCGATCGTGCCCGTCATCAACTCCCTCAAGAGCATGGTCCTCGAAATGGACAAGACCGGGCTCCTCCCCTGAAAGAATTCCTGCTCGCCACTGCCGATGACACCCTCGCTTTCGGAAGCCGAATCGGGAAGAGTGCGGTCGGCGCGACGGTCATCGCGCTGCGGGGGGGCCTCGGCGCAGGCAAGACCGTTCTGGCCAAGGGCATCGCCCGGGGTCTTGGCATCGAGGATGAAGTCACGAGTCCCAGCTACACAATCATCTCTGAATACGAAGGGCGCCTCAGGCTCCACCATGTCGACGCCTGGAGGCTCAGCGACCCTGAAGAGTTCACTGCGATCGGCGGTGGGGAGCTCTTCGGAGACCCGGACGGCATTACGGTGATCGAGTGGAGCGAACGCATCGCCGAGCTCCTGCCCGATGACGCCATCACCATCGAGCTTGAACCCAGGGACGACGACAGCCGCCTGGCGCGCGTTTCAGGGCCGATGCCGAGTGCATGGATGCTTGCTTGAATGTACTCGCCATCGACGGATCCACAGGAATCCTTTCAGTCTGTCTTTCGATGCCGAAGGGTCGCGCCGAAGCCTCGATCGACATCGGCCTGTCCCACGCCGAGCGGATCATGGGACTCGTGGATTTCTGCCTGAAGCAGGCAGGAATCGGGCCCCAGTCCATCGACCTGGTGGCCTGCGCGGAGGGGCCCGGCTCCTTCACAGGGCTTCGCATCGGCATGGCCACGGCCAAGGGCATAGCGGTCGGAAAGGGCGCGCCCTGGGTCGCAGTCCCCACCCTCGATTGTCTTGCCTGGGGCCTCGAGCACCACAGAGGGGCGGTTGTTCCCGTCATCGACGGGAAAAAGGGACGCCTCTTCACCGCCATCTACCTGAAAGGAATGCGTCAGGGAGGCAGCCTCGATATTCCACTTGCGACGCTCGCCGGGCTGCTTGATACTTACCCTGAGGTTATGGTGACCGGACCCGATGCCGAGCTGCTTGAAGGTCTTGCCGCCGAGCGGAGCGGCATCAGGCTGGACAGGCGCGCTGGCGTTGGGGCGGCACGCGGCATGGCCGAACTTGCGCGGGAGCTGTTCGCGGAACGCGGCGGATTCCCGGACAACGCTGGGCCCCTGTATCTCAGACCGAGCGAGGCTGAGGAAGCGGCAGCGCGCAGGCCACGGGGACCGATGGAAGGAACATGAGCGAAGAAGACCTCGAGCCCCTGGAACTCGACGACGAAAACCTCGACAGCTTTGAGACGATCGAGGCGGTCGAGGAACTGGGTTTGTCCGAGGATTCCGTGCTGCCCGAGGACTTCGAAAAGGACGATGCTGAGCACGAGGCCCTGGGCGAGGCATTCAGCCCACCTCCCTGGCTCACCGCTTCCTACGAGAAGATGCCGGAACCGATCGCGATCGTCGATGGCTCGCTTTCGCTCACCTACCTATACCAGAATCCACTGTTCCACAAGTTCCTCGAGCGCTACAAGCTTGGCGCCCACCGTTCACTGATAGCGAGCATCTGGAACCAGGTTGACAAATCGGTAATCGAGGCGCTCAGGCAGGCTACCCACGATCCGGATTCCGGCTTTTCGTGGAAGGGTGAGATCAATGTAAAGACCCGCGATACCCTAACAGCCCTCATCAAGCTCCACCTGTATCCATTCATCGAGGAATCCGGCGGCCGTGAAGGTCCTCGGGCCTTCTGGATCTATCTCGAGGACATCACCGCGGAGCGCCAGCAACTCCAGCGGGACTATATCGACGCGCTGCTCAAGGCCTCGCTTCAGAAGGACAACGACACGGGCAAGCACGTTACGCGCGTCAACCGCTACTCGCAGTGCCTCGCCGAGGCCCTCTACCACGACGGACGCTGGCCCCGCGTGGACCGCGACTTCATCGAGGACATCAGCTACCTCGCAGCCATGCATGACGTCGGCAAGATAGGTATCTCGGAAGCCATCCTCTATAAGCCTGGCCCGCTCAACGAACAGGAATGGAAGGAGATGCGGGAGCACCCGATCATCGGCGCCCTCATCCTTTCAAGCTACCCCATCAAGATGGCCCAGGAGATCGCCAAATCGCATCATGAGAAGTGGAACGGATCAGGCTATCCCTACAACCTGTCAGAAACGAACATCCCCCTGTCAGCACGCATCGTGACGATCGCCGATGTCTACGACGCCCTCAGGATGCGGCGCAGCTATAAGCCAGGATTCGAGCATGGGGTGTCAGTCTCGCGGATCGCCGACGACGCGGGCACCCACTTCGATCCCGACCTCGTCGGAGTCTTCGTCGCGATGGCCGAGGATTTCCGGAGGATCTTCGATTCCAACGAGGACTAGTCCCGCAGGCGAAGCCCTATAGTCTTTTCAGGTACACCCTTCTTCGCTTGTGCTGCACGCGCTCGTGGGGGTTCCACATTCCCTGCACAGCGATGTTGTCCTCAAGTTCGGGGTTGGATTCGGCGTACTGGACGCCTGCGTCTATGGCGCTTTGGTTGATCGAGGACAAAAGGAGGGCGACGATGCCGCGGGCGACATATTCCGGCTTGACCGCCACGAGATAGAGGTCCAGGAGCCTGGGCTTCCTGAGCGCACGCATGAGCCGGAGCCAGCCCCAGGGAAGGAGGGCTCCGCGCGAGCGCTGGAGGGCCTTTGAGAGACTCGGCATCGCGATGCCGAATCCGACGAGCTTCTCGTCCTTGTCCAGGATGAACTTCGTGAAACGGTTGTCGACCAGGCTGAGGTACTGGGAGATGTACGCCTGCACCTGCCGTTCGGACAGGGGGGTAGTCCCGTAGAGCTTCGCATAGGCCTCGTCTATGAGGTCGAAGATCGCGTGTCCGTAGCGCCGCACGAGTTCCCTGCGCGACTTCCATTCATAGAGGTGGACGCCCGTACGCTTGACCAGGATTTCGTTGACGCGGCGGACCTTCTCGGGGATCTCCTTGGGAACGGTGATCAGGTACTCGACCCAGTCGGTGTCCTTGGAATAACCCAGCCGCTCCAGGTATCCGGGGTAGTAGGGATGATTGTAATTGGTTGCAAGCGTGGCTACGCGGTCGAAACCCTCTATCAGCATTCCCTCGCGGTCGAGGTCGGTGAATCCAAGGGGCCCGTGGACCGCCTCCATGCCAAGGCCGCGCGCCCAGTCCTCGACCGCCCCGACCAGCGCCTCGGCCACCTCGAAATCCTCCACGAAGTCGATCCATCCGAAGCGGGCGTACTTCCTGCCCCACTTCTCGATGAAGCGCCGGTTGACGATTCCCGCAACCCTGCCCACGACCTTCCCGTCCCGGAGGGCGAGCCAGAACGCGGACTCGCAGAATTCAAAGGCCGGGTTCTTCGCAGGATCGAGGGTGTTAAGATCATCG
>JBMOIK010000302.1:0-5429 GCA_049317365.1 Rectinemataceae bacterium
TCGTCGAGAAGAAGCCGGGCCTTGTCCTTGGCTATCCGGTTGTTCGGGAAAGGCCCAAAGCTGTGGGTCTCGTTGCCGAGGCTGATATTCTCCCAGACGGAAAGTTCCGGGATCAGGCTGAGGTGCTGGTGGACATGGACGATCCCGTGGCGCTTGGCGTCCCCTGGGGACCGGATGATGGTGTGCTTGCCGTCAATGGAGAGGGAACCCTCATCGGACATGGTCTCGCCCGAGCAGATGCGGGCAAAGGTTGACTTGCCCGAACCGTTGGCACCAACGAGGCCGCAAACCATCGGTCCCTCGAAAGCCAGTTCCACTCCGTGGAGGGCGATGGCGCCTCCGTACCTCTTCTTCACGCCCGTAGCCTGAAAGGATTTCATCCCTGCCCACCTGCCTCTGGAGAGTAAGGAATGTCGGCACACCGAGGCATGCCGACATTCCGTTCAATGCTTAACGATCCTACTTGAAGAGCGCGTTGATCTGGTCCTGGGAGTACCAGTTGTCGATATACTCGGTGATGCCGCGGTTCTCGATGTGCTTGTCGTAGACAGCCTGGACATTCTCGTCCGTGATGCCGACGTTGAGCGGAACCTGGAAGATGGTATTGGTCGTGATCTTGATCTCGGCGTCGGGCTTGAAGAAGCCGGGCTTGATCTGCTTGCCCTGGAGGGCGCGGATGCCGATCCCAAGGGCGAGGTTGATGGTGTAGCCAGGGCCGTTTTCAATGGCGAAGGCCTTGAAGCCGTTGGGCTTGTTCTTGAGCCAGTACTCGAGATAGGGGACGCGAGCCTCGCCGTTCATGACCGGAAGGGCACGGCCGGCGGACTCAAAGGCGCGGATGGCGCCGAGGGACTCGCCGTCCTGGGTGACGAGGCCGTCCATCTGCGGCACGGCGGCGAGGACGTTGGCCATGACCTGCTGGGAGGTGGTGGGATCCCAGTTGCCGTTCGCCTTGCCGAGCACCTTGATGCCGGGATACTTCTTCGTGACGTCGGCGAAGGCCCTGTCGCGGTCGGTGTTGGCGGGAGAGCCATCGTAGCCTGAGAGGTAGTAGATGGAGCCCTTGCCGCCCATGCGCTTGATGACGTACTCGGTCTGGTCGGCCATCCAGTTATAATTGTTGGGATAGACCTGGAGGGCGTCGGTGCTGGTCGTCTTCTGGTCGTAGACGATGACCAGGATGCCCTTCGCGTTGGCTTCCTCGATGACTGGGTCGAGGGCGCTCACCGAGTTCGGGTTGATGAGGATGATGTCGGCCTTGCTGTTGATGAGGTTTCGGATCTGGGAGATCTGGAGCTCGACCTCGAAGCCGGCGTGCTGGACGATGAGCTTGCTGACGAGGCCCATGCCCTTGTAGAGCTGGACGTCGCTGTTGAGGTCGACGATCGCCTGGGTCCTCCAGCTGTGGGTGATGAGCCCGTTGCTGACGCCGATGACGTAGGGCGGCTTCTTCTTGAGTGTGCCCTTCAGGAACTGCGATGTTGCCGTCTCGCCGAAGCCGTTCATGGCCGTGGCGAACAGGAACAGGATGCCCGTGATAATGAAGAAAATCCGTGAGCGTTTCATACTCGATACTCCTCCTGGGAAAGCGTGTAGTTGATGCGATCTATAGCCGAGGGCCCAAAACGTGTAGTCACCTCCTTCTCCGGCAAGTCCTGGGCCGCCTCAAGCCCGGGAACCGCCTCGCATCCTTAGACCTCTATTCTTCCTGTTTTTTCCGGGAGTAGCTGAACAGGAGTACCAGAAGGACCAGGCCTATGGTCACCTGTCTCCCGCCTTCTCCAAGCTGCAATGTGGCGAGAATGCTGTCGAGGGTCGTGAGGAACACCGCCCCGGCCACTGAGCCGAGGTAGCTGCCTGTGCCCCCGGCAAAGGATATGCCGCCTATGACAGCCGCGACGACCGAGGGGAGGATGTAGACCGAGCCGAGGTTTATGTTCGGTTCGCCGACATAGCCAAGCATGAGCATGCCCGTGATGGCGGAAAAAATGCCACTGACACCGTAGACGGTCATGCGGAACAGCTTGGTGCGGACTCCGGAAAGCGCCGCAGCCCTGTTGTTCGCTCCGATCCCATAGAGTGTCTTCCCGGCGCTCGTCCTGCGCAGTATGAACTGTGCAGCCACTATGGTGACGATCCATATCACGACGACCCAGGGAATGCTGATGCCTGGACTGCCGATCTTGATGGAGAGGGATCCGACACCGATCGTTTCAAGCAAGGGACTCGCCTTGCCGATGTGGTTGCCTCCGGTGGTGAAGAGCGCGATGCCGCTCGTCGCCGTTCCCCAGGCAAGCGTCATGATGAGGGGGGAGATGTTGAGATACGAGACGCCGACCCCATTCACGAGCCCGAGGACGAATCCACAGAGGATGACAGCGCCGATGGCGAGGGGCAGGTTCGCGTCGTTGCCCCTGAGTATGGCTGCCGCGAGTATGACGCCGATCACGAAGATCCCGCCGACCGAAAGGTCGAGCCCTTCCTTGCCCGAAATTATCACGACGGTCTGTCCCAGCGTGATCAGGCCAAGGAAGGCCGATGCCTGGATGACTGTCATGACGTGCTTGAAGGTGAGGAAGTTCGGGACGAGAAGGCCACCGATGACCATCAGCCCCGCTGCAAGTAAATATGCGATAACGACACGGTTGAGAAGCCACGACCTGAGGCTTGCTGGCATAGGCTTCCTCTATTCTCCGCCTGCTACGGCGATTCGGGATTGATTCAACTAGCACGAGCTGATCGGAAATTTCACATGGACAAGAAGCGGAATCTTACTATGTTTTGATTTCTTGTCAAGCGATAAACCTGTCGGCAGAATCAGCGAATGGAAAAAGGTCCTTCAGCCGATCGGAATATCCGTCTCAGCAGTCCCACTGTGAATATATTATTCCTTGACTGCCGCCTGTTGCTGCAGTTTCAGGTTACGCATTGGATGCTGGAGGGGAAAATCTTGAGATTGCGGCACCTACCTGGCGCTCCACGATCTTGTTGACAAGTCCTCGGAGCCAGATATAATAGCGTGACGAATGGAACCGGTTTTATCGAACTTCCATTCTCCGGCACAATGTGCTTCTCCCCGCTTATTCCGTGGATTCTTCCACGGTGGGGAGGGGTGTAGCCGAATGGTGTTGGGCAGGATGGAAGCCTGAATGCAGTCGACGATCATCGACATAGCCAGATACGCGGGAGTCTCGAAGAGCACGGTTTCCCGTGTGCTCAACGAGAGCGGTCCGACTTCAGCCGTGACGAGGCGGAAGGTCCTCGAGGCTGTCGAGATGCTCAATTTCAAGCCCAACGCCATCGCAAGGCATCTCGCCCGGAACAGGTCCAATTCCTTTTCGCTGATCGTCCAGGATATCCGGAATCCCTATTACGCCTATGCCAGCTGGTACGCTGAAAGGATCCTGAGCGGCTTCGGCTTCAGTCTGGATATCCTCAACGCGGACAACAACAGGTCCCTCGAGAAAAGTGCCCTCGAAACGGTGAAGTACCGCAGGGTCGATGGTTTGCTGTGCATAGGCGGCGACAAGGATGCCACCAACATCATCGACTTCCATGTTCGCGAGGGCATCCCGGTGGTTCTCGTCGACAGGGAGGTGCAGGGCTATGACATACCCACGGTCAATCTTGACAATATATTCGGCGCACGGCTTGCCACAGACTGTCTTTTTGACCTGGGCCATCGCCGAATCGTGTTCGCCACCTCCGATCTCACCCTGCCTGAGCGGCACCGCATGGAGGGTTTCATCCTCTCCTGCCAGGCAAAAGGCATTGCCCAGGAAGACATTTCTGTCGTGTCGATGAGCGAGGATGCGTGGGCCGAAGGCGGCTTCACCGCCTTTGAGGATGTCTTTCATTCAGCTGACCCGCCGACGGCCTTTTTTGGTTCCAACGACATCAAGGCCCTCAGGCTCATCCGGCTGCTCAGGCGGAAGGGCTATTCGGTGCCTGAGGATATCTCCGTCATTGGCTACGACGACATAGATATTTCCTCGATCGTAGTGCCCTCCCTCACGACCATCCATCAACCCATCAACGAGATGATCGAGGCAGGCACGTCCATGCTCATGGATCTGGTGGAGGGCAGGGAGCCTATATCCAGCCGGGAAATAGCAAAACCCTGGCTTGTCGAGCGCGAGTCTACGAGGTCGATTCGCCAGGCCAGCTGCTGATGGAGGCTGTGCCCCATCCGGGACAGGGTGAGGGATTCGGCGGAACTGTTTGACAGCGTCCATGGACATGCTATAGTGATGCAGCAATAAAGGGAACGGTTCCATTGTCCGGGGCGCAGGTCTCACAAGCTATAGATCGACTACGGCGAAGAGCGCCGTCACAGGAGGTTCACGATGTCCGAGCAGATGAACGCGCAGGTCTTCTATGAAAAAGAGAAGATGGTCTATGAGAAGATCCCGGTCCCCGTGGTCACCGATACCGACGTTCTCGTACGTGTTAAGAACGTGGGCATCTGTGGTTCCGATGTTTCCTATTATTACGGTATGAGCCCAGTTGGCACTGCTTCTGGCAAGGGGCCCCTTGTCCTCGGCCACGAGTTCACCGGAGAAGTCGTCGAGGTCGGTTCGGTACCGAAGGCTCTCGGACTTTTCAAGCCCGGCGACCGCGTCGTGGTGAATCCCGTCCAGTTCTGCAACGCCTGCCCCGACTGTGCCGCCGGCAATACGCACATGTGCTCCCACGGCAGCGTGCCCGGTGTCACGGTCAACGGCGCCTTCGCCGAGTACAGCGTCTCCAAGTACACCGGCCTTTTCAAGCTGCCTGACAGCGTGAGCTATGCCGCCGGAGCCTGCATCGAGCCCCTCGCCTGCGCGGTCAACGGCATGAACCGCCTGGACATCAAACCAGGGCAGTTCGTCGCCGTCTTCGGTCCGGGACCCATCGGGATCTGGATGGTCGAGCTCGCGAAGAGGGCCTACGGCGCCGGCAAGGTCGCTTTAATCGGTACGCGTGATTTCCGCCTCGAGGCAGGGAAGAAGGCCGGAGCCGACTTCATCTTCAACGACTCGGAGAAGGGCTCCAAGTACTACGTGCCCGACGTCAAGGAAGCCATCCGGAAGGCTTCGGGCGGCAGGCTGGCGGATAGGCTCATCACACCCGCAGGTCCCGATGCCGCCCTCGAGACGGCGGTCGACTGCGGAGGCAACTGTTCCATCATTGTCCAGTTCGGACTGCCCGACGGGGATGGCAGCTTCAAGATCCCCTCGCTCAGCTTCCACACCATGGACAAGCAGATCCGCTCTGCCTGGCTCGCTCCCCTTGTCTGGCCCCAGACCATCAGGCTCGTCGAGGAGAAGCTCGTGAGCATCGAGCCCCTGATCACCCACACGGCCTCCCTCAAGGATACTGGCAAGGCGATCGTGGATCTCAGGAACCGTGTCGGCAATCCCATCAAGTACGAGATTGTGATCTGATCC
>JBMOIK010000303.1:0-5382 GCA_049317365.1 Rectinemataceae bacterium
GGTCCTGCCCCACGGGAATGACGTCGTAGTAGTCGCCGCCGCAATAGAGGCCGGAGACGGGCCGGTAACTCACCCGGAACTCCACGCCGGTCGAGCCGGGGAGGTTGGGCTTGAGTATCGCCTTCTGGAATTCGCCGGCCCACCTCATCTCTTCTTCCAGGGTCTGGAGATAGGTCGCGTTGTTCCGCCGCAGCTCGCCGAAGTCCCAGGCCTTCTGTACCTCCCCGACGAGGTAGTCGGAATCCCAGGGCTTGAGCATGAAGCTGAAGATGCCCGCCTGCACGGACTTGATGATCTCCCCGGTCTCCGAGTAGCCGGTCAGGAGGATGGAGACGATGTCCGGGTAGAGTCGCTTGACTTCCAGGAGGAAATCCGAACCCTTCATCTCGGGCATCTTGAGGTCAGAGATGACAATGACCGCATCCTTCGGACGGTCTTCGAGGAGCTTGAGACCCTGCCGCGCCGACTGGGCCATGACGATATCGAGGGAGCGCTCGGCCGCCCAATCCTCGAGCTCCCGCGCGAGGGCATTGGTGATGTTCTGCTCGTCGTCAACGAGGAGGACGAAGCGTCTGCGATTTCCCATCTACTGCTCCTTGGGTTCCGGACTGACCGGGATGAATGACGCATCGCGGCTGCGCAGGGGAAAGCGGAGGCATGCCGACGTCCCACCCTCCCGGGAGAAACTGACCTCACCCCGAAGCTGCTTCGAGAGGCTCATGATGAGGACCATGCCGAGTGTTTCCGCTATCGAAGGATCAAAGCCCTGGGGCAGGCCTGCTCCGTCGTCGCGAACCTCTATCTCGAGCGTGCCGTTTTCGACCGCCCCCAGCCTGATCCGAAGGCTGCCCTCCCTCGCCAGGTCGGAGAATGCATGGCCGAAGGCGTTCGCTACCAGTTCCGCAACGATGAGCCCGGCAGGGATGGCCATTTCAATGCCCAGAAGCGCCTCCTCGGCCGCATAGGCGACAGCAACTCGTCTCGCCGTCGCCGGCCACTCTTCGCGGATCTCATCGACAATCCCGCGAAGCGATTTCGAGAAATCTATCCTCGAGATGTCCTCGGACTCGCAGAACTGCTGGTGGATCAGTGCCATGGTGTTGATGCGACGACCCATTCCGCCCCTGTCGCCTGGGTCGTCGCCCTTGCGGGACGAGAGGTGGAAGAGGCTGCTGATGATCTGCATGTTGTTGTTGACGCGATGATGGACCTCCTGAAGGAGGAGATCCTTTTCCCGGTTCGAGGCTTCGAGCCGCAAGGCCGCGGATTCGCGCTCGGTGACATCGCTCTTGATAGCCACGAAATTGGCGATGCGACCGGCCTTGTCGGGGATAGGGGTAATTGTCATCTCCTCGGAATAGGTCTCCCCGGATTTCCTGCGATTGACGATCGTACCGTTCCAGACCATGCCCGCCAGTATCGTTTCCCACATCGCGCGATAGAATCCCTCATCATGCATGGTTGACTTGACGAGGTCCCGGGGATTCTTGCCGATAGCCTCCTCGAGCGAGTATCCCGAAAGCCGGGAAAAAGCGGAATTGAGCCAGATGAGCCTGCCCTCGCGGTCCGTGATGAGCATCGCGTTGGCTGCCGCCTCCAGGGCCGCGCTCTTGAGGGCAAGTTCCGCCTCGGCCTTCCTGCCCGCGCTCACGTCCGTCAGTGTCCCGACCACCTCGGTGCTTCCATCCTCGCCGCGCAGGATGCGGAGCTCGTCCCTGAGCCAGATGCTCCGCCTGTCCTTCGTCGTGAAGCGATACTCCCTTGTGAGAACGTCCTTGCGGACAAGTTCAGGCAAGCCGTAGATGACGTCCTTCCGGTCGTCCGGATGGACGCGGCTCAGCCACCAGTCCGGCAGAAGTGCCTCCGCCGGGGAATAGCCCAGGATCCGCTCGACGTTCTCGCTGACCCATTGCCAGACGCTGCGGCCGCCTTCGATCCTGAACGAGTAGGTGATTGTGGGACTGGTCGCCAGATAGTGGTGTAGCCGCTCCGAAAACTCCTGCTTCTGCCGTTCGGCAGCGACCTGGACGGTGATGTCGCGCAGGTTGAATTGGATCACGCTGCGCTGGTTTACCAGATAGGCGTTGCTGACGAACTCCACATCGATCCTGCGGCCATCGGGGGTTCCCAGCGGTACCCGCTTGTAGCCGGTGTATTCCCGCTCCCGTAGGTCAAGGAGCCTGTCCTTGTCGGCCGCGATATCTTTGAGGGATTCGAGCTCCCAGACATGCTTCCCCAGCAAGGCTTCGTGCGAATACCCCAGCATCCCGATCAGCGAGGGATTCGCGTCGAGGATCCTGCCCGTCTCGGCATCGAGGATCAGGATGCCGTCTTTCGCAGTCTCGAAGAGACGGCGAAAGCGGATTTCCGAGACACGGAGTGCCTCCTCCCTCAATTCCAGATGGGCCTTCACGCGCGTCTTCACCGTGTCCGGATTGACCGGCTTTGTCAGGTAATCCACGGCACCGACTTCGAAGCCTATGGTCTCATCCGCGGCCTTGTCCTTCGAGGTCAGGAAGATCACGGGTATCGAAGCTCCCGCCCCGTCTTCCTTCAGCCTGCGGCATACCTCGAAGCCGTCCATGCCGGGCATCGCGACATCAAGGAGGATCAAGTCGGGCGGCGAATCGCTGCGGGCTATTCTCAGCGCCGCCTCACCGCCGGTCGCTGCCTTGACCCGGTACTCTTCCCTGAGGATCTCCTCCAGGATGGCGATGTTCCCGGCGACATCGTCGACCACGAGAATGGTCTTCTTGTTGCCAGCCTTCATCCCTCGTTCCCTCCCTGATCGCCATTCATCGATGCGATTTCCTTGAACCGATCCGAAACATCACAGAAGGCGGCTGCGATGTCAGGATCGAAATGCGTGCCCGCCCCTTCCTGGATGATCCTTGCAGCGGTTTCGTGGGAAAAGGCCGCCTTGTATACCCGCTTGCTGATCAAGGCGTCATAGACGTCAGAGAGCGCCATGAGCCGTGCAGACAGGGGTATTTCGTCCGCGCGCAATCCTCGCGGGTATCCCGTGCCATCCCATTTTTCATGGTGGCACCAGGCGATCTCCCGTGAGTGCTGCAGGAAGGAGGCGGGGGAATCAAGGAGCTTTTCGCCAGCATGAATAGCGTCGCGGCCGAGGGTGGTATGCGTCTTCATGATCGCAAACTCCTCGGGGCTCAGTTTCCCGGGCTTCAGCAGGATGCTGTCGGGAATACCCACCTTGCCGATATCGTGAAGGGACGCGGATTTCCGGAGGAGATCTATCGTGTCGTCCGAGAGATATCCCTTGAACCGGGGATGGTCCCTGAGCCTTTCGCCGAGCACGCTCATGTAGAATTGGGTCCGCAGGATGTGGTTGCCCGTCTCATTGTCTCGGGTCTCTGCGAGGGAGCCCATGGCCACCATCGCGACATCCTGGATGGTCCTGATTTCCTGCGTTCTGCGGATGACCTCATTCTCCAGGAAATCCCTCCTGTTCCGGATGAAATCGCTGGCCTGCTTTGCATGAAGGTGCGTCCTGATCCGCGCCAGCACGATGGGAGGACTGGGGGGTTTCGTGATGTAGTCCACAGCGCCCAGGTCGAGTCCCTTCTGCTCATCCTGCACGTTGGATTTGGCGGTAAGGAAGATCACCGGGATTTCAGCCGTCCTGGGCTCCAGCTTGAGCCGTCGGATCACCTCATAGCCGTCCAGGTCGGGCATCATTATGTCGAGGAGGATGAGGTCCGGTGGCCTGTCGCCTGAGGAAATAGTGAGCGCCCTTTCTCCGCTTGTCGCAGCGAGCGTCCGGTAGTCGCTCCTGAGAAGCTCGCTGAGGACAGTGATATTTTCACGTGCATCGTCCACGATCAGGATGGTGGGTTTCATGTCAGGTCGCCTCCCCCCTGCCTGCCCCTGCGGGGGGATCGACCGCGCGGGCGCGGAGAGGCCTGAGGATCTGGAGCGCGGCGGGGAAATCGTAGCCCTTCAGTGCCGCTGCCACCCGCTCCACTTCCTCCGGGGAGAAGTGCGCAATGATTTCGTCCTGCACCGTCTCGAGGTATCCAGCCGCCCTTGTGTCGCTTTCCTCGGCAAGGCCGATCACCGCATCGAGGATTCCAGCCAATTCAGGCAGGGCTATCGGTTCCAGAGCCGCCCCTTGCCGCTTTTCTGCCGCTTTCGGCAGTGCGGACCTGATGCTCGCAATCGTCAGATCGAGGGCTATGGAAAAACGCTGGAGGATCTCCTCCAGCCTCTCGTCCTGGTAAGCCTTGCCGATCGCGTCCTCGAGTTCCGTAGCGGTACCCTGCACCTCGGTGGCGCCGATGTTTCCCGAGACCCCGCGTATCGTATGGGCCATCCTCTCGGCAAGGCCAGGATCCTTGTCCTTCAAGGCTTCCCTTATGCGTATTCCCGCTCCCTCCTGTTCCTCCGCGTAGCTCCGCAGCAGATCCCAGTACAGTCTCTCGTTTCCGACGACGCGTCTCAGAGCCCCTGCCACATCGACCCCAGGGATCTGAAGGATCCCCGGTGGTCCCCTTGCCGGCGCAGGTTCAGATCGGGCTTCCGGAGCCCCTGCCGATGGCCCTCGCGGCTTGCGGTAGTACTGGCCCAGGGTATCGAAGAGGAGTTCGGGATCGATGGGTTTGCTGATCTGGCCGTTCATCCCGGTTTCCAGGGCCCTCTGTCTCTCCTCGGTCAGCGCATGCGCCGTCAGGGCGATGATGGGCAGGTCGGCAAAGCGCCCTTCCGCGCGGATGCGCCGCGTGGCCTCATAGCCGTCCATCACAGGCATCTGGATATCCATCAGCACGAGGTCGTAAGTGATCCCTTCCTCATGGAGCTTTTCCAGGGCAACGGACCCGTTTTCCGCGATCTCGGCCTCTACACCGACGCTTTGAAGGAGTTCGACCGCGATCTGGCGGTTTATGGCGTTGTCTTCAACCAGGAGGACCCTCGCTCCATCCAGCGCCCGGTTTTTTCCTTTCCCTTCGGGTTTCCCCTCCTTCATGCGCAGGAGAGAGGGCGCCAGGATTTCCATGATCACATTGAGCAGCATGGAAGCCGTAACCGGTTTTGCAAGGAAATCCCTCGCACCAGCGTTTATGGCCTCCGCGCTCTCGCCCTCTCCTCCGCCAGGGGGAATCAAGACTATGACAGACGAAGTTTCCCTGAAGCTCCGGTTACTCGTGAGTCTCCTCGTGGCCTCGATGCCGCCGATCCCGGGCATACCCAGGTCCATCACAACCAGGCTGAAAGGGTCCTCCGGCGTCGCACGCGCCACCGACTCGAGCGCTTCCTCTCCGGAACAGGCAAGCTCCACCCGGAAGTGCAGCGACAGGAGGATGTCGCTCATCAGTATCCGGGCTTCTGGATTGTCGTCGACGATGAGGATCCGCGAGCCTTCGA
>JBMOIK010000304.1:0-5313 GCA_049317365.1 Rectinemataceae bacterium
CTTGATGAAGTCCTTCGTCGTGGCCATGGCTCCTGAAACATCCGCTTCGATGCGGCCTGCGAGGGTCACCATGCCCATCACGGTAGTGGTTACACTGCCGAGGGACCGGTTTTTGGCAATCTCGATGCGCGAGGCAACGACGATGTTCTTGAACCGCGAAAGGAGGGAAGAAAGACCCTTGAAGGAATTCTCAAGTTCCCGCACCTGCTCGGCCAGGCGTCGTGCCATGGTGATGACATGCTTCTTGAAACCGAGGTATCGGGCTGCCCCGGCGCTGAAATCACCAGCGGAGCGTGATCCAATGCCCGCCTCCCCTGCTCCGGTGGCTATCGTTGAAAACCTGGCCCGCCGCTCTTCGATGCCTGAAATCCTCACATCGACCCCGTTGATGCCGCCCTGGAAAACCTCGGCACTCGTTTCGAGCTCGTCGATGATACGCGTGAGCAGGTTGGCCGAAAGCCGGGCTACGGACGCACAGTAGGGCAGCTGATCATCGACGATCGCGTGATCCCCCGTGGTCCCGGAACTTGACAGCGTTTGAGCTTCGGCGAGCGAGGAGGCAACGTGGGCGAGGGAGCGGTAAAAAAGCTCGTGGTTCCCGATCTCCTCCAGGATGGCCTGGAGAGGTTCCTTGACCTCCCTGGCCTCGACAAGGAGCCCCGAGAGGAAGTTCCTGGTTTCTGCGAGATCGGAACGATGGCTCGAAAACGAGGCGGACAGGCCCTGCTCAAGCTCGCCGAAGAACTGGTCCTGAAATTGGTCAAGCTCCAGGAGTGTGTCGCGTAGGCGGCCAAAGAACTCAAGGAGGGAGGTGCCCCGGCCCGTTATCGTCTCGGTGAGGATGATGGTCTGGGAGGACAGGCGCTTGAGTTCGTCGGTGATGACCGAGAAGGCCTTGCCTGCCGAGCCCGACTTGAGGGCTACAGTCATCGCATTGAGGGAGATGATCTCCATCTCCTCGGAATCGGAGCGGACGCCCTGGATCAGTCCATCGAGGGCCGAAAGCTTTTCGATGCTCTCATTGATCCGGTCGAGGAAGGCTTCGTCGTGATCGTGCAACTTCTTGAAAAAGCTGCAGGACTCGATGGCGAAGGAACTCATCTCGTCAAGACTGCGGCCATCGCGCTGGGCATTCTTGCCTTCAAAGCCAGTGAGTCCCTGTTCGCCGACGAGGCAGGATCGATCTGCCTCGGCCATCATGGCCGGAAACAGGCGTCCCATGCCCAGGTAGACGTCTTCACCCGCGCCACCGATGTCCTTTACGGAATCGATGAGGGAACGGATCCTTGCTTCAAGATCATTCAACATCCGCAACACTATACGAGAGGCGGGATGACTGGACAAGGGCACGCACAGTCGCTCCTGCCTTGATATGACGGGGCCCGCGCAACGCGCGGGCCCCGCATGCCTGACAGTGCAGGCATGGAACTGTCAACGCCCTGGGGCGTCTGGAGTCTTACGCTTTTTCGTCCCACTTTACCGGGAGGATGGAAAGCTCGGTGTCGCGGTCGAAGTAGCGGGCCTTCTCCATGACGGGCGTAAAGTGGACGGAATCGCCTATCTTGAAGATGTGGCTTGGGGGAACACGGGCGACCATCGACTGGGTGGGCGTGGTGGCGTAGAGGTGGATTTCAGCGCCCAGGGGCTCGACGACGGTGACCTTCGCTCCGATCACGCCGTGCTCGGTGGCCTGGGAGCCGCCCTCGACGCAGGGGATGTCCTCAGGGCGGATCCCGAAGGAGACTTCCTTGCCGACATAGGGCTTGAGAAGCGACACGTGGTCGAGAGCGGGAGTGAGCTTGAAGGAACCCTCGTCGACCATGACCTTCCCACCCTCCTCGATCACCTTGACCTTGAGGAAGTTCATGGGCGGGGAACCGATGAAGCCAGCGACAAACTTGTTGATGGGGTGATTGTACAGATAGAGCGGGGAGCCGATCTGGTTGACCTTGCCATCGCGCATGACAACGATCTTGTCGCCCATCGTCATGGCCTCGACCTGGTCGTGGGTGACATAGATCATGGTGGCCTGAAGACGGTCGTGGAGCTCGATCAACTCGGCGCGCATTTGCACGCGGAGTTTGGCGTCGAGGTTGGAGAGGGGCTCGTCGAAGAGGAAGACCTTGGGGTCGCGGACGATGGCGCGGCCGACGGCGACACGCTGGCGCTGGCCGCCTGAAAGCTGCTTGGGCTTGCGGTCGAGGAGTTTCTCGATATCGAGGATGCGCGCGGCGTCGCGGACGCGGCGCTCGATCTCGGCCTTCGCGATCTTCCTGATCTTGAGCCCGAAAGCCATGTTGTCGTAGACCGTCATGTGCGGATAGAGCGCGTAGTTCTGGAAGACCATCGCGATGTCGCGGTCCTTGGGCGGGACATCATTGACGAGCTTCCCATCGATGAAGAGCTCTCCCTCGGTGATGTCCTCGAGTCCCGCGACCATGTGGAGCGTCGTCGACTTGCCGCAGCCCGAGGGCCCGACGAAAACGACAAACTCCTTGTCCTCGATGGTTATGTTGGCATCGTCGACGGCGCGGACGTTGCCTTCATACACCTTCCCGATCTTCCTGAGTTCAACCTTGGCCATGAAAACCTCCCTTGTAGGGCTAGACTATGGCGCCGAGTATAGACCCAAGGGAAATGGATGTCAAAGAGAGAAGCGGGAGGGGGCAGAGGCTCCCCTTATCGGATCACCCAGTACCGAAGCACTATGTAAAGAACGATGCAGGCCGACATCGCCATGAGGACGCCACGGACGAGGCCCGCGCCGCGCTTCAGGACCATGTGGCTCCCAGCCCACGCACCGAGGGCCTGGGCTGCTCCCATCGCCAGGCCGAGCGGCAGGATGACGGTTCCTGCGAGCGTGAAGACCACCAGCGAAACGATGTTGCTCGTAAAGTTGGCTACCTTCGTGTGCGCGGTCGCTCCCCTCATGTCGAGCCCCGCCAGTGCGACGAGGGCTATCGCCCAGAAGGTACCCGTGCCAGGCCCGAAGAAGCCATCATAGAAACCGAGGGCAAGGCCGCCGGCGATCCAGAAGGGAAGCCAGGGAAGGTGACGGCTTCCCTCTTCCATGCCGAAGCGGGGCTTCAGGGCCAGGAATATCACAATTACGAGCAACAGCACGGGGATGAGGACCTTGAGGACAGTGGCGTCCAACGCACCGACCGCCAGCGCACCGAGGGCTGCCCCGAGCGCTGTCGCCGCGATGCCGGGAACAAGCGAGCGCAGGCGGATGAGGCCGGCCCTTCGATAGCGCAGCATCGCCGTGAGGCTTCCGAAGCTCGACTGGAGCTTGTTGGTGCCCAGGGCCAGATGCGGGGGGAGTCCGGCGGCGAGGAGGGCCGGCAGGGTGATGATGCCACCGCCACCGGCGATGCTGTCGACGAAGCCCGCGACAGCGGCGGCAGGCACAAGGAGGGCGTAGGACAGGAGGCTCGGTTCGAAGGGCATGGCGCATGGTAACCGTGCGGCGCGGCATGTTCAACTCGCTCGTGCAGGCGAACCCCGGGGCCTGGCCCTACTCTGGCCGCCCCGACCACGCGGCGGCCAGCACTCCGAAGGCCACACCCACGTTGATGGAGGCCTTGGCCCCCCGCATCGGGATGCTCACCTTCCCGAGGGCGCAGCGGTCGAGCGCAGACCGAGAAACTCCCAATTCCTCCGATCCAAGGACGACGATGCCTCGCTCGGGGAAATCGAAGAGGTCGAGCGCGGTTCCGCCCAGCTCGAGGGCGAAGGCCGGTCCGTATTCTTCGAGGCAGCCCGCGTCAGCGCGCCTCCAGGGAACGAGGCGGTCTGCGCCCATCGCCGAGCGGGCGGCGCGCGGGTGGCCAGGGTCCGCGCAGCCCGGAGACAGGAGGACCTCCTCGAAGCCGAAGGCCTCTGCGGTCCTCAGCATTGAACCTATGTTGAAGGGGGAACGGATGTCCTCCAGCCAGACGCGGAGGCCCGGAAGCGGCTGTCGTTTCCCGAGGACGCGCCCTGAGTCGGGGTCCAGGAGGTCCCAGTCGGCAGGTGCCTGCCCGCCCTCGCGGTAGCACTCATGGCGGAGACAATCGATGGCACGCAACCTGTCATCATCAGCGGCATCGAGTACGGCACGCGCGGCGGCCAGCACGCCGGGAGGTGTCTCGTCGAAGCCGGCGAGGACCCGCGCGGCATCAAGGACCCGCGCGGCATCAAGGGCCCGCGCGGCGGCGATGGTGCGCTGACCGCCGGAAACCGGAATGGCGGCAGAATCGGCGAGAAGGCCGCGTTCCAGCTCCGTCAGAATGAGGGCCACCTTCCGGATCCGATGCGCGGGCGAGAGCTTGTGGAGGCGTTCGGCTGGGAACATCAGCTAATTATCAATATGCGGTCTTGACGAAATCGAAGACATCATCGACCGAGACCGTGCGGGGCAGGTAGTTCACGAAATCGAGTTCGCGGGCATCTCGGGCGGCCTCGACGAGGCTGTCGAGGGAAATGTCGAAGTCCTTGATGCGGCTCGGGATCCTGAGGAGGCCAAGCTTCGTGCGCAGCCACTCTATTGCCCTGGATGCAGACTCCGCATCGCTGTGGTCTGGCGCCTCGCCCTGGAAAAGGGCATCGATTCGGACAACCTTCTCGAGCCTGCTCTTGGATCCATATTCCATCGAATAGGGAAGGAGGATGGCAGCGAGGCTTGACTTCGGCACGCCATGCCGCGCGTTGATCGCGAGGGCAATGGCAGTGCCGATGCCAGGAGCGGACATGCCCTGGCCGAGGGCTGCCAGGAAGGAGCCCTTCCAGGCTTCGGCGCGCGCTCCTGGATCGTCGGGACGCGCAATCAGGGTGGACAGCGAATGAGCAAGCATCTCTATCGATTTTTCAAGGACGTGGTCGGAAAGGAAGGAGGATTTGGACGAGAGGTAGCCCTCGATCGCGCCCATGAGCCCGTCGAGGATGCAGGTGGAGGCTGACTTGGAAGAGATGCCCGCCGAGAGGTTCGGGTCTATGAGCACAGCCTTGGGTGCCATCCCGGCGCGCCGCACAAGCCGGACACATCGGTCCCTCGCGTCCACGAGGAAAAGCGCGTCCTCACACATGAAGCCATGCCGGATCGAGGTCGGGATCTCCACCAAGGGAACGGACTGCCCCAGGGTTGTCGCCCCATCCACAAGGGCATCGACGTCGATGCGCTCCCGTGCGAGGACAGCCGCGGTCCTGGCAATCATCATGGTCTTGATGCCGCCGAGGGCTATTATGATGGGGGCCTTCGAACCACGCGCGAGCCTGAGCGCATCCTCGGCTGCCCGGGTAGTCGCCTTCTGGGGTATCTCATCGAAGAGGAGT
>JBMOIK010000305.1:0-5352 GCA_049317365.1 Rectinemataceae bacterium
GGAAGCCGATTGCCGCGCCTACGAGGCCCTCCTCCGCGCCCACCCCGCTGACCTCTGCGCCCTCGGCTTCGGGGAAAACGGGCACCTGGCCTTCAACGATCCGCCCTGGGCCACGTTCGACGATCCAGTCTGGGTCAAGGTCGTCAAGCTCGACGAGCGATCGCGCATGCAGCAGGTAGGGGAGGGCCATTTCGCCAGCCTCTCCGTGGTACCGACCGACGCAATTACCCTGACCATCCCTGCCCTGCTCTCCGCAAAGCGTGTCCTTGCCATCGTTCCCGAGGCGCGCAAGGCCGAGGCTGTGGAGCGCTGCCTCCTTGGTCCCATCACCGAGGACTGTCCCGGGTCCATCCTTCGCCAGACGCCACAGGCCCGGCTCTATCTTGACCCCGAGTCTTCGTCCAGACTCAAGCTGGCGTGAAGGCTTCCATGAGTTCGAGGGATCGCGTGCTGGCCGCCCTCTCCCATCGCGAAAGCGACCGCCTTCCCCTGGACATCGGCAGCGTACAGGTCACCGGCATCCATGTGGAGGCCTACCGGGGCCTCCGGAACGCGCTCGGTCTTCCGGAGACGGAGTCCACGCTCTGCGACTCCATCCAGCGCCTGGCCCTCCCCGAGGAGGACTTCATCGCCCGCCTCGGCGTGGACATCCGCGGCCTGTATCCCCGGAATAGTCACAATTGGAATGTTGTCGAAGTCGAGGCAGGGGACTACTGGGAGTACCATGACGAGTGGGGCATCACCCATCGCCGGCCACGGCCCGGTGGCCTGTACCACAGCGTCTCCAGGGTCCCCCTCCCCGGTCCTGGCCTGACGGCCCGGGACATCGAGAAGCACCCCTGGCCGGACCTGGGCGATCCGCGGCGGATCGAAGGCCTCAAGGAAAAGGCCCTGGCCTATCGCAACGCAGGCTTCGCCGTCCTCCTCAAGGATCCCTTCGCCGGCATCTTCGAGATGTCCCAGAGGATCATCGGCATGGAGGAACTACTTATGACGATGGCGGCGGAACCCGAAGTCGCCGAAGCCCTCTTCGACAAGATGCTACAGCTCAAGCTCGCCTTCTGGGAGATGGCCCTCCCGGTTCTTGGAGACCTCGTGGACGTGGTGAGCTACGCGGATGACTATGGCAGCCAGAGCTCCCAGATCATCTCGCCCCGGATGTTCCGCGAACTCGTCAAGCCGCGTGTCAGGATCCTCTTCGACGCGATGAAGCGGCTCGCTCCGACAGCCTGGCGCTTTTTCCATTCCTGCGGCAATGTCCGGCCACTCCTTCCCGATTTCATCGAGATCGGCACCCAGATACTCAACCCCGTCCACATAAGCGCGACAGGCATGGAGCCCGTGGCCTTGAAGCGCGACTTCGGGGCCGACCTCGTCTTCTGGGGTGGCGGCGTGGACACACAGGGCGTCCTGCCCAGGGGCAGCCCTGACGATGTACGTGACGATGTCAGGAAAAACATCGAGGCCCTGGCCCCCGGCGGTGGCTTTGTGTTCAGCACAGTCCATAACATCCAGAGCGACGTCCCGCCTGCCAACATCATCGCGATGGTGGAGGCCCTGCGCGGTTTCGTATTGCCGGAACCTATTCCCCCTTCCTGAAAAGTCCTAGAATGAAAACATGGACAAGCCCAAGCTCCCCATCGGCCTACAGACCTTCGAAACGATCCGGCGCGAGGATTAGGCCTATGTGGACAAGTCACGTTTCATCATGTCGCTCGCGGAAGGGTAGTATTACTTCCTCTCCCGCCCGCGTCGCTTCGGCAGCTTGTTTGACGTCATGGCCAGAGGCGACACCGACGCGCTGCGCGGCGTCATCCACTCGTTCTTCGCGTCCATCCCGAACGACTGGTACCGCAAGAACCGCCTCTCGGGCTTCGAAGGCTATTACGCAAGCCTGGTCTATGCCTACTTCGCTTCGGTCGGCTACGAGGTGATCCCCGAGGATACGACCAACAAGGGAAGGATAGACCTAACTGTAAAGACCCGCACGGGCGTCTGGATCTTCGAGTTCAAGGTGGAGGGCCTCGATCGCAGCGGAGTGAAGAGCCCGCTGGCGCAGCTGAATGAGAAGGGCTACGCCCAGAAGTACCGCTCCGATGGGCGACCGCTGCGTCAGATAGGGATCGTGTTCGACGCGGAGTCAAGGAACATCGAGGCCTTCGCACTGCTGCGGGCCATAATCGATGAGGTAGCCCCGGATGCCGCAGCCAGCCTCGTTGCGGACCTCGTCGACCGCTACCCGAATCGTCCGGCGATGAGAGAGGAATTGGCCAGGGCGATCCGGCGCAGGTAAGAGGGGCGCGACGATTGCTGCCCTTTGTTCTTTAGAGATACCTGAAGAACCCCGCAAAGTCGTTGCTGACGCCCACCCTGTCCAGTGCGCCTGAAATCTCCCCACGGTGGTGGGTACAGTGGTTCAGGACGTGGAAGACCGTCTGCCAGACGATACGCTCCTGGTCTTCCCCCCGGAAGTTCTTGAACGTGATGGACTTTAGGAGGTCTTCAGGCTGCGCCTCCTCGGTGAAAGAGACATAGAGGGAATCGATCTCCTTCGTGAGGGTCGCAAGCCTGGCAAAGTCCTCGCCGACCTTCGCTTTCAGGGTTTCCAATTCCTCATCCAGAATGGCGGCGCGAAGGGAAGCAAAGTCTCCCAAGGCCTTATACCGCTTCAGCCACGAGACCTCATACCAGACGCAGTGCTGGATGGTGCCGAGAGCGGTCTTGTAGTAGGTTCCCGTTTCCTTGTGAGCTGCTTCAGCTCCTGCCTTCTCGAGGGTCTCGATGAGGTTCAGGTTTGCGCCCCGGTTGTATCTCGCGAGCGCCACGATTACTTCTTTCATGCCAGTGACTCCTTCTCAAGCTTCCTGTCTCTGCCCATTCGCCTCAAATTCCAGTACGATCTTCGTCCCCATCCCTCGCTCGATTCGCATGGTTCCAGCCAGCTGCTGGGTCAGCCCCTGGATGAGCTGGAGCCCAAAGCCCGTGGAGTCCTCGAATGAAACGGATTCAGGGATGCCGTTGCCGTCATCCTGGACGGAAATGAGCACTTGGGAACCTGTCATTGTGGCCGATACGGCAATCTTTCCATCATCCCTTCCCCTGAACGCATACTTCATGATGTTGGTAATTAGTTCATTGATGATTATGCCCAGTGACTGGAGGCGTTTGGCATCAAGCATGAACTCCTGAATGGCCATTTCAACTTTCACCAGTTTGCTGGCAGGGAAGTTGGCTACGATCTCTTCAATCAAGGCTGGCAGATAGTCCTTGACCGATAGTTCGGTATAGTCAGGCGACCGATACAGCTTGTCATAGAGAAGCGCCATGCTGTGGAGCCTGGCGTTTGCGTCCTCCAATGCTGTTATGGCCGATGGCTCCTTGACTGTCTGGGCTTGAAGGGACAAAAGGCTGCTGAGGTTGTTCATGTTGTTCTTTATGCGATGATGGACTTCCTTGAGAAGGATGCTCTTTTCAGAGAGAAGCGATCGGCTTATTCCTTCTGCCTGTATTCGCTTTGAAATGTCGGTAAAGGTGCATACGACATGCTGGAGCATTCCGTTCTCCATGTGCGGGATGGCGTCCACCTTGAGCCACACACGATTGCCAGTGGTAGGACGGAATACTCCCATGATCTCATCCCGGATCGGGGCGAGGGTAGCGATGGCTTTCGGAACCGGGTGTGTCTCGCCCGGGAAGGGGGAACCGTCTTCGTGTATCACGTTCCAATCCGGATCGAAGGATGTCTTGCCGAGAAGCTGGTCTTCCGAAAGTCCGAGAAGCTCAAGGGCCTGGGGGTTGGCCATCAGGATTTCAGCATGCGGGCCTTGGATGAGAACACCACTATCCATGTCCCAGACCAGGGACCGGAACCTTTTTTCGCTGTCCTCCAATGCCACTTGGCTGGCTTTCATCGCGGTGACGTCAAGGGCTGTTCCGAGGCTCCGTACCGGCTGTCCATCGGCTCCGAATTCGACAACCCCGTTCGCGAGAATGTGATGGACTGTGCCATCGGCGTGGATGACGCGGTATTCAAGTGTCGGAAAGCTTCCGTTTTTCAGGTTGCCAGCCAAGCTGTTGGTGAATTTTCCGACATCATCCGGATGAACGATCTTCAGTATTGTTTCAGGCCTTCCGTCGTAGGTCTCAGGGGCAAACCCATAGATCCTATACATCTCCTTTGACCATCGGGTCGTATTGGAAACCATATCCCATTCCCAACTCCCGATCCCCGCTATCCGTTGGGCTTCAGCAAGGTTCCTTTCGCTTTTTAAAAGCTCCTCCTCGATGCTCTTGCGTTCGGAGACGTCAAGGCAGAGCCCTGTCATCCGGACGGGCGTGCCCTCTTCGTAATAGGCCCTTCCTGTGGCTTCAATCCATCGGATCGCCCCGCCAGGCATCATGATGCGATACTCGTTTCGCAGGTTGATTCCCTTGTCGATCGCTTCCTGCATCTTGCGCGAAGCCTCTTCCCGGTCATCAGGGTAGACAGCCTCTGTCCAGGACTCAAACCCGGCACGGGTGTCGTCTTGAATTCCGAAGAGCGCACGGAACTCAGGCGACCAGGTGAAGCTATTGTTGGCGATGTCCCAATCCCAGGTTCCTGCGCGGCTCGATTCCAGCGCCAGACCAAGATTCTCGTTCTTCAGCCAAATCTCCCTGTATGCCTGGTGCAAGCTGCAAGCCACCTTGATGGAGGCGTCAAGGACGGTGAGTGGGGAGCCCTTCAGAACATAGCCGTAGGAGCTGACCTTCTCCGTCTTCGCGACGACTTCGGGTTCAGAATGGCTTGATAGGAAGACGATGGGAATGTCATGGATTTTGAGGATGGCTTGGGCGGCTTGCGTCCCATCGATGCCCTTCCCAAGGGTGATGTCCATCAGGATAAGGTCGAAGGCAGCACCCCCCAGGATGGCTTCCACAGCCTTTTCTCCGGAGCTGACCGTTGTAACGCCATAGCCACACTTTTCAAGTTGCATTTTCTCGCTCATGGCGAGAGGGGACTCGTCTTCAACGAGAAGGATGGCCTTCTTCTTCTCTGGACCCACGGTTCTCGACTCCAATCCCACCATCTGAAACAGGAAGTGAGGATGCAATAGAGTGTGGGAGAGTTGGCTTGCAGTAGCAAGGGTATTTCCATGTTTTAGAAGCATCCGGGAATATCAAGCCAGGTGCCTTTGCCAAAAAATGACCAGGAAAGCTGTCGGGGAGCTGGTGAGTCCTTTTTCAAGAAGCGAGGGTTGTCCTAACAAGGAAATCAGACAAGTGACAATAATATAAGCATTTACGAAGTTGGGCGATACTGGGATTGAACCAGTGACTTCTACCGTGTGAAGGTAGCACTCTCCCGCTGAG
>JBMOIK010000306.1:0-5346 GCA_049317365.1 Rectinemataceae bacterium
CACCGAGAACTCCTTGAGCCACGCGCCGCTGGTCTTGTCGAAAAGCCGGACCTTTATATCGGTATCCGGAAAAAGCATCTCGAGATCCAAGGTGGGTACATTCTTGAACAATTTTAAATAGACCTTGTCAGTTCTGTACTTTCCATGGCCCTTCTTCTTGATATGCTTGACTGAGTGGGAGTCATGTTTGAGCTTGTATGCGAGAACGACATGGTGATACACCGAGTACTCGATCTTCTTTTTCCGCAGCAAACCCCTCGCTTCGATGCTTTCCGGGTGCTCTCCTTTGTAGAAGAGGGCAAGTTCTTCATAGTCGTCAATATCAACTTCAATCTGCAAACCATGCGGCGAAGCCCGGGCAAAGGCCTTTTGTAGCTGCTCTGCATCTATTTCGTGGTAGTTGCCTGCAAGCAAGACCTGCTTGACCCCTTCGATGATCTTTTGTGGTGAAGCTCCGGCCTCGCCGGTGGCAATTCCCGGGACTGTCAGGCTTGTCGCATCAGGATCGAAGGGTACATAGAGCCGCTCCCACTCCTCTTGGCTGTCTCTGAATTTGTCGTGGTAGATGCTCGCAACCAGTCTGCAAAAAAACAGGAACTGTGTCCGCTGTTCCGGCTCAGCGATCTTGCCGGCCAGATGGGCGATGAGGTCCCGGAGGCGGAATGGTATGGCTGTCTCAGTCATCCAACTCGAGCCTCACAACTACCCCGAATTTGAAGGTCTCTGAACTACCGTTCTCGGTGATCATCCAGAGCATGCGCATCGCCGGGCCGCGATCGGGGCATGGCGCGAAGCCGTCGGTGAAATAGATGAGACCGTCATACTTGCTGCGATTTTCGCGCGCGTATTCGACAACTGGCGTGAAGTCGGTGCCACCTCGACCAGTGACCGTGCCGCTGAACTTTCCCGTGTACTCGTAGGCCTTCCCGATTTCCGCGTCTGCCTCGAGAATGAAAACCTCGGTGCCAGTCCGCCAGATGCGTGAGATTTCCGCAAAGAACAGGTTCAGCTCTTTGTTGCCGACAGAGCCAGAGGTGTCCACCGCCACGAGGATGCGGTGATATCTCCGGGTGCGGATGCCTGGAAAGCTGCCGAAGCGCTTGCTTCTCCGCATGACTGTGGCCTTGAGCTTGCTGCGTCCGCAGGATGCGCTGAATATCCTGAGCTGTCGTCGCCAATCGACCTTCGAAGTCTTTTGTTTGCGCAGGGCTTCGATTTCCTCGAGTATCCCTGCTGGCAGGGTACCTCGTTCCTTGGCGCTGCAGCGTTCGGCTGCATTGATGACAATCTGCCCCACTATGGCATCTGCGATGATCTTCTCGGCTTCAGTCAGCCCCTTTCCCGTTTCGGCCCACTCATGGTTGCCAGGCATATCTTTGCCATAGTGCTTGGCGAGACTGGATTCCTGCTTGGTCAGATTCCCGCCTTCATTCCCATCCTTTTCCCCAGGCTCCCATCCTTTCTGCTTCATGTTTTCCAAGATCTTGGAGAGAAGCGCATAATAGTGCTCAAAGGTCTGGTCTGCCTTGAAGTCAGGAAATGACGACAGCATTACCGCGTTTTCCGGGAGGGGCCAGGGGGGGACGAGCTGGTTGACCACCAGATCCATGGCGATGTTTTCGATCATGGGTTGACGTTTCGGATCCCTCCGCCGGAGGTGGCCAAGGGCTATATGCATGATCTCGTGCTTGAGCACGGCAACACGCTCCATCTGCTTCAGCTTCGTGAGGAAGAACTGAGGATTCACCGCAAGCTCTATCGTTCCCTTGATCTGCCTTACTCCGCAGGTTTCTATCTTGGTTGTTTCAACCCGGCTGATCGCGCCGAGGATGTGCGCATAGAAGGGTTCCTTGCCGAGCAGCGTGATGGCCGACCTGGCGATTTCATCCCCTAGATTCATGTCACATGCCCGAAAGGGTGATCATGGCAAGCCGCTTGTCCCGTAGCAGGGCCAGGACTTCCGCGCGCTTTGTCGCGCTGATCTCGAGCCAGAAAGAATAGCGCAGGTCGTTCGGCAAATCTGCCATGAGGAGGAACTGGATCAGGTTTTCGCGGTTGACATTTTCCGCATCGAACTCCGGCCTGCGGATCTCCACCAGGATCCGGCTCATGAATACGGCAAGTCGGTCGAGCCGCTTGCTGCCCTGCTTTCCGGCGGCCATTTCCTTGATGCGCTTCTCTGCCTTCTCGAAGGTAGGGGCATACAACAATTCCGCCGGATCCACGAGCTTTTCGAGCTCTCCTGAAATGAACGAGACGAAAGAGGCGGCTGTCATTTCGTCGAGGCAGCTGCGTGCGAGGGTGTTCACAAGTTCGGCTTCGGCGGCGAGGTCCTTGATCGGCTTGATCAGCTCGAAGAACTGGACGAGGGTCCGTGGAGTTGTGCGCTTTCCGGTCACGGTCTCCGGGTAGGTGAGCACGAAGGCGATGCAGCGGGGATCGATGCCGGTCTCTGCGGCCCACGCCGACCAGACTTTGGGCTCGAAGCAGAGCGAGAAATGGAGCATGCGAGTCATCATCGCATCGTCCATAGGGGTTACCGAATAGTCCCCGCCTTCCGGGTTCGCCGTCGCCACGATCTGCCAGCGGCTTGGGAGGTCCCAGGAAACGAGCTTGAAAGTTTGTAATAATTGCATCAATCCGCGAAGTATCCGGTCATCGGCGCGGTTGAGGTCATCAAGGAGCAGGATGCCGGGACCTGGCTCTCGCGGGACCCAGTCGGGGGCACGGAATACTGTGCGCTCGTCGCCATCCACGTGGGGATCGGGGTCCTCGATGGCGGGAAGGCCGTGAAGGTCGCCGAACTCCTCGAACTGGGCGACGGGCGCATAGGCGAATTTCCAGCCATGGCTTAATGCATAGTCCTGGACTATCTGGGTCTTGCCGATGCCGTGGGTGCCCCAGATGCAGACGGGGGTGCCTTTGGCCTTGCCCTTGGGGTCAGCTTCCTCGATGGCGTTGTTCCTCTGGAAGACGTAATCGAGCGTCTTCTTGAGCGCGTCAGCCGTCAGCATCAGGCCATTTCTTTCGTTGTCGCTTCCCATGGTTCCCTCCCGGATCGTCGATTGTACGATCAACTAACTATGATGATTGCCTTCTTGCGAGGCGCGATTCGACATACGTGTTCCAGGATTCCCCATGCCCGGGGACGGGAATGGATTCGGCGAGGCAGGGACTGGCCTTTTGGCCTGGCGTCCACCGCAGGGTTTCGCCGACAAGAGCCATGTCATTCCGCAGGAAGAAGCTCAAGGGCACATCTTCGCCCGTCGCCCCGAAAAAGACACGCAGGTTCATGTGGTCGGCCGGCAGCGCCGCGGATGAAAATGGCTTGCCTTCGGCTCTCCGTTCCGGCTGGTCAGTCAGGATAGCCATTGTCCGGAAAGCTCCGAGCTGGACGGCGCTGATCGGCCCCCGAATGTCGACCTGTCGCAGGAAAGGTGCAATTCTGAATAATTGAAGCAAGGCTGGAAAGCAAGCCGAGTCCACGACCGCCGAGTCCAGCCCTTTCCATGCAGGGCCCTCTGCCCGCAGGTCCGGAGAACTGACCTTGGCCATCAAGCCTGACTCGATGACACAGGACTTCAATCGCGGCCATTCATTGGCGATCTCGGCGATCTGTGAAACGAGGGAGGGCCGTATCGCGATTGTTTCCAGATCGCGCAGGATGCCTTTGCTTGCGATGAAGAGTTTGAAGGCTTCGGGTGAGTTGATCCTGAAAAAGATCGCGCTGGCGGCGATTCTCTGGGCGTCTCGATTGCCCTGCCCAAGGCCCTCGGACAGAACGGACATGAGAAAGGCGAAGAACTTGTCCATCTTCTCCGGCGGAAAAGGTATTCCGGCGCTCCGGAATGAACCCGCTTCGTTGTCCCAGGACACTGCGCTCAGCACCCATTTGAAGTCGAGGAAGCCAAGCTGCGTCTTGCGCAGGTCCGGCTCGGCGGGCCGGGCCTCGAAGGTCAGCTCGAGCAAGGGTGTGCCTACGAGCATGGTGACGGAGTCGCTGCCGCTTTCGAGGTTCGCGATGACAAGGCGGACAAGGAACTCACAGATGTGTCTTCGAAGGAACGTCGTAATTGTTACGTCAGGGATGGCCAAGAGTCCCGTTTTCGCATCGAAGCGGATTTCGTCGAGGATCGCGAGGCCCCCAGGGGACATCCCCCCATCCGGCAGCAGGTTGAACAGGTCCTTGCCTGTCTCGCACACAAGGCTGAACAGCGCCGCGTGATCGAGAAGGACCGCTTCGTGTGCCAATCCAGTGTCGGAAACCGACCAGAGGCGGTCGATCAGCCACTGGAGGAGCAATGAGCGGAACTTCCCTGTCGTTTTCACGCCCCTGAAGGTCACCTTCCTTTTCTCGAAGTCGAAGTCGGCCCAGGCGAGCAGGTTGGCGACGTTCTTCTGGTCGCGGATGGCCAGATCGAAGGCTTGCTGGCCAAGTTCCTCAGTCAAGCCGGCCAGAAAAGGCAGTCGCAGCAGTCGCCGGACGTGAGCATTGGTGGAAGTGAAATTGGCTTTGAGAAGGCCCAGTACCTTTTGGAGAAAGCGCTTTCGCAACTTGGCATCTGAAACCCCGAGCGGAATCTTGACGTGACCGTGGGAAATATCCACGTGTTTCAGCAGGGGGAGCAGCCTGTTGTCCTCCCCGAAGCTTTCGAGCATCTCGAGCCCGAGCCCAACCTGGTCTACCTGCTGAGCCCATAGTAGTGCAAGAAGCGCCGCAAAAGGCTGTGAGCCTTCCCCCTCGCTTTCTGTGACAGTTTCGATGGGTCTGCGGAGCGCAGTGGATTCAAGAAGGCCCTCATTCCGCAGGATCTCGCCGCTAGGCATGAGTATGCTGCCGCAGTGGATGTAGGAGGCTTCGTGGGCTGCGATCTCATCGATATTGCTCAGTGATAGGTCGAGAGTATCCGCCGAAAACGTATCAAGCCATTGAGGTAGTTCGATGTGGTCAAAGAGTGTCAGGCGTTTGAGATTGGGGAAGCTTGCGCCCCAGCGTTCGGGAAGCCTTTTCGAGTTTCCATGGATATGCACTTCCCGGGCCTTGCCCAGAACCGGAGAATACGCTTTCAAATCCTCGAGGCAAGAATCGTAGTCCGTGAGGAAAAACATTACCCGGAGAACCGAATCCCAAGGCGCATTGAAAGAGGTCCCTGTTGGTGCCTTATCCGCATTGTCGCGCACCGCAAGATCGATGCTGATGCGCCATTTACTGATCCGGACGCGCCGTATTCGGGGGCCCGCCCTGAGGGCCGCTTCGAGTTCGGCAGCGGTTCCTGAATCGATCTGCAAAATCGGGCTCTACGGCTGAATCTGTGGGTGAATTCCGGCAGAAATCAGGGAATTTTC
>JBMOIK010000307.1:0-5329 GCA_049317365.1 Rectinemataceae bacterium
GACGGCCGACGGGGCCGTCTCCGCGATGTACGGGGTGGCCTACGGGGTCGACCCGAGCCTGGCCTCGCTGGCCATGAGCTTCGAGGACTCAGGCCCCGCCCTCGATCCAGCCAGCATCGTCGAGCTTCCCCACTCCCCCGCCTACCGCGAGGGGGATTCGGTCACCGGCACCATCGACGTCCTGGACGTGCGCTTCGGCAGCCTCTGGTCCAACATACCCTACTCCCTTTTCTCGGAGCTCGGCGTCGGCCACGGCGGCCCGCCCGCGAGGCAGGTAATATCATGACAACTACACTGATCTCCGGAGCCCGGCTTGTCCTGTCCGACCGGGTCCTGGAGGGCGGGTCGCTCCTCCTCAAGGGCGGCCGCATCGAGGCCATCTTCGCGGCCGGGACAGAGCTCCCCCCCTCCGACGAGCTCATCGAGGCGCGGGGGGCCTGGGTCACGCCCGGCCTCGTCGAGCATCACATCCACGGCGTCGGCGGTATCGGCTTCGACGGTCTCGGCGATGACCCCGAGGCAGCAGCTACGAAGCTCCTCGCAGTGCGGGACTTCCTCTGCGAGCGCGGCGTCACGAGCTTTGTCCCCACCCTCCTGTGGAAGCCGCGCGAGGTCGGCGCCCTCGTGAACGCCCTCGAAG
Source organism: Rectinemataceae bacterium (assembly GCA_049317365.1). Classification (GTDB taxonomy): domain Bacteria; phylum Spirochaetota; class Spirochaetia; order Treponematales; family Rectinemataceae; genus CAIJMU01. The sequence continues at coordinate 641 of JBMOIK010000307.1, forward strand.
CCTCGGGCCTCGACGAGGCCACGGTGCCGGGCATCCACCTCGAGGGCCCCTTCATCAACATGGGGAAGCGGGGAGGCATCTTTACGGACTGTGTCCATGCGCCCGACGAGGCCCTCCTCCTGGCCATCCTCGAGCGCTGCAGGGGCACACTCAAACTCATGACAATTGCCCCCGAACTGCCGGGAGCCGCGGGCCTCTACCGCATCCTCGGGAGGGCAGGCGTCCTTCCCTGCCTCGGCCACTCCAATGCCCTCCTCGAGGACATCGAGCTGCCCTCTGGTCCCTTCGGTATCACCCACCTTTTCAACGCCATGTCGGGCTTTTCCCACCGTGACGCGGGCCTGGCCATGCTGCCCTTCATCGACCGGCGGCCCTTTGTCGAGCTGAACGCAGACGGCGTCCATGTCGGTGCCTGGGCCCTCCGGGCGGCGGCCTCCGCCCTCGACCCCGGGCGCCTCATCCTGATCTCCGACGCCGTCGTCGCCGCCGGCCTCCCCCACGGCGATTATACCTACTATGACAGTATCGTGAGGTCTGGCGTGGACGGGGTGCGTTATGCGGACTCTGGTGTCCTCATGGGCTCCAACCGCCTCGCGCCCGAGGTCCTCAGGAACTATCTCGAAGTGACCGGCGCCGCTGTTCCGCCTGCCGTGGCCGCCCTGAGCCTGAACCCCTGGACTGCCCTTGGCAGCGCGGACAAGCGCGGCAGCATCGCCGTAGGCCAGGAGGCACGACTCGTGCTCTGGGAGGGCCGCTTCGAGGCCGCGAAGCTGGTCATCAGCTAAGCACTGCGTCACCCGCCCGCCCGCCTTGCCCCGACGCGCGCTTGAGACTATCCTTCCGGCATGCAGACGCCCCTCTACCTGATCGACTCCTACGCCTTCATCTACCGCGCCCACTTCGCCTTCATGAACCGCCCCCTCCGCTCTCCCGACGGGCGGAACATATCGGCTGTCTTCGGATTTTTCAAGTTCATCTTCCAGCTCTTCGCCGAGCACAATCCCGGCGCCATCGCCGCAGTCTTCGATCCCAAGGGCAAGACCTTCCGCCACGAACTCTACGCCGAGTACAAGGCCACCCGTCAGAAGACCCCTGAAGAGCTCCACGCAGCCGTTCCCATAGTCGAGGAAATCCTCAAGGCCCTGGGCATCCCCACCCTCGTAGCCGAGGGCTTCGAGGCCGACGACGTCATAGCGACCCTGGCCGCCCGCGCCCGCGCCGAGGGCCGCGAATGCTGGGTGGTCTCAGGCGACAAGGACCTTTTGCAACTGGTAGGCGGGAGCGTGCGCGCCCTCCGACCGGGCAACAACTTCGCCTACTCAAGCTATGGCCCCGAAGAAGTGCGCACCGAATGGGGCGTCGAACCCCAGCGCATCCTCGACTACCTCACCCTCACCGGAGACTCATCCGACAACATCCCCGGTGTCAGGGGCATCGGCGACAAGACGGCGGTGAAACTACTTTCACAATTTGCAACAATTGACACTATCTATGAACATCTGTCCGAAGTGGAACCTGCCACGCTCCGCAAAAAACTCGAGGATGGCCGCGGGATGGCGCAGCTGTCCCGGAAGCTCGTCACCCTCGTCTACGATGTCCCGTTGCCCCTGTCCTCCCTGGCCGAACTCGAGATCGGCGGCCTCGACCGAAAAGCAGCTAATTCCCTCTTTATCCGGGAAGGCATGAGGAGTCTGGTCGCCACCGGGCAGTCGCCCGGTGGCGCAGGCGCTGCGCCACCTATGGAGGGCATGGAGCTCTTCACGCAGGCCCACAGCGCGACCGTGACTCCACCCCCTCCATCCGCCGCAGCCTCCCAGGCAGCCCGTGGTACAGCCGCACCCACGGTGCCGCCGGCCGAAGCGGCTGGGCCTCCGCCTGCACCAGGTGCTCCGGCGGCCCTCCTCGGGGCGGGAAGCTACACGATTGTCGCCGACAAGGCGACCCTCGCCACCCTCGTCGACGCCTGCCTGGCCAGGGGCAGCTTCGCCTTCGACTGCGAAACCGACTCCCTCGACGAGCAAAGGGCCCAACTAGTTGGGTTTTCCATCTCGCTCGACGCTCGCACGGCTACCTATGTCCCGATACGCTGCCCTGAAGGCAGCGGAATCCCCCTCGCCGAAGCCCTGGATGAACTATCTCGGCTTTTCTCGAATCCAGACAGCCTCGTCATAGGCCAGAACATAAAATACGACCTGTCTGTCCTCAAGACCGCCGGTGTGGAAATGAGCTGCCGACTGGCCGACACCATGATCGCGGCCTTCCTCCTGGACGCGGACGCCTATGCCACGGCGGGAGGCGGGGCAGGCTACGGACTCGAGGCCCTCGCCGAGCGCAGGCTCGGTTACCGGGGCGTCGAGTTCAACACAATTGTGCCCAAAGGCAGCAGCTTTGCGGATGTCCCCCTCGCTGTCGCCGCAAACTACGCAGCCGAGGACGCCGACCTCACGCTGCGCCTCTGGCTCCTCATGGAAGGCGAACTCGAGGCCACAGGGCTCATGAGCATCTTCCGCGACCTGGAGATGCCCCTCATACCCCTCCTGGCGCGCATGGAAGCCGCAGGCATCGCCATCGACGCGAAGGCCCTCCGCGACTTCGGTTCTGAAATCGAGCTCAGGCTCGGCCGGCTCCAGCGTGAGATCTGGGACCTCGCCGGCCGCGAGTTCAATATCGCCTCGCCGAAGCAGCTCCAGGAGATCCTCTTCGTGGAGCGGAAACTCCCCACGGGCAAGAAGACCAAGACGGGCTTTTCCACCGACACCTCGGTACTGGAAGAGCTGGCCGACCTCGACCCCGTGCCCGCGAAGATCCTCGAGCACCGCTCCCTGGCCAAGCTCGCGGGCACCTACGTGGAACCCCTGGCGGAACTCGGCGAGCGCGAGGGCCGCATCCATACGCACTATTCGCAGGTTGGTGCGGCGACCGGTCGCCTGTCGAGCCGCGACCCCAACCTCCAGAACATACCCATACGCGAGGAGGACGGGCGGCGCATCAGGGCCGCCTTCCACGCAGCCCCGGGCATGCTCCTCGTTTCGGCGGATTACTCACAGATAGAGCTTGTCGTGCTGGCCCACCTCTCCGGCGACCCGGAGCTGTGCCGGGCCTTCCGCGAGGGCATCGACGTCCACCGCCGCACGGCCGCCCTCCTCTTCGGCGCCAGCGAGGCGGAGGTCTCTCCCGAGCAGCGGCGCATCGCCAAGACGATCAACTTCGGAGTGGTCTACGGCATGAGCGCCTTTCGCCTTTCCAGGGAATTGCGCATATCCAGGACGCAGGCACAGGCCTTCATCGACAGCTATTTCACGACCTATGCCGGCATCGGTGACTTCATCGCCAGGACCGTCGCTTCAGTGGAAAAAACCGGCTACACCTCTACCATCCTGGGCCGGCGCAGGCCCATCCGCGCCATCAACTCGGGCAACAAGACCGAGAAGTCGGCGGCTGAGCGCGTGGCCGTCAACACGCCCATCCAGGGCTCGGCTGCGGACATCATGAAGCTTGCCATGCTCGCCGTGGACCGGAGCCTCAGGGAGAACCTCCCCCAGGCCCGCATCCTCCTCCAGGTCCACGACGAACTCATCGTGGAATGCCCCGAAGCCGATGTTCAGCGTTGTGAGGATCTTGTGAAAAAAGCCATGGAGGGGGCGCTCACGCTGTCGGTACCCCTGCGCTCGACGGTCGAGCGCGCAGGCAGCTGGGGAGCAATGCACTGATGGGAACCGGCATATGCTGATCGGACTCACCGGCGGCTACTGCGTCGGCAAGAACCGCGTTGCAGAACTCCTCGAGGCGCGGGGTTTTGCCTCCATAGACGTGGACAGGCTCGGCCACCGGGCCCTTGAGCTGGCCAGAGCCGAGGTGGCCAGGCGCTTCGGCGAGGGCATCCTCGCAGCCGACGGAAGCATCGACCGGAAGGCCCTCGGCGCCATCGTCTTCGCCGATCATGAAGCCCTCGCCGACCACGAGGCCATGGTTCATCCGCACATGTTCGCCCTCGTCGAGGAATCAGTCGCGGAACTCAACGCCAGGGGATCGGGCCGCATCCTCATAAATGCGGCCATCCTGTATAGGATGCCTATCGCTGCTGCCTGCGACACCATACTGGAAGTACAATCCTGCCTTCCCAGGCGTCTCCTACGAGCCTGGAACCGCGACCGGAGCGGCCCCCTCCGCACCTTGGCCAGGATCGGGAGCCAGAAAGCCCTCTGGAAACTCAGAGACTCAGCGGAGATCAAGCCGCTTGTCATCCACAACGATGGCAGCCTTGCCAGACTCGAAGACTGCCTCGTAGCTAGGCTCGAAGCCAGTCTTGAAATCCTCCAGAGGGAGTCCAAAGGCAAGCAGTGCACGTAAAGCTGTTTTCCGGTAACATATACATGTGAACTGACCGATACCTCGTGAGAGGGAAGCGTCCCATCCCAGGCGGGATCGGCGCAGCACCTGTGGAGGGCTAAGCGATGTCGTCAGAACGATCAACGATACTCTGGATAGCAGTAGCTGTTAGTGCCTTTGTGCTCGTCGTCGCACTTGCAGGCGTCTTCCTGTTCTATCCAAGTCATGGAGCCCCCTCCGCTCCAGCCACGGTCGGCAACACTGCCGCGCCAAAGCCCCTCGACCCCCAGGACTACCTCAACGAGCCGGCTACCGCACCCCAGGCAGCGGTGAATCGTCACGACGGGGACATAGTCGTAA
>JBMOIK010000308.1:0-5315 GCA_049317365.1 Rectinemataceae bacterium
ATGGCCAAAAACACTCCGGACTTTGTCGCCAAGCTCAACAGCAACAAGCTGAAGTTCGTCAATGTTCCGGAAATGGCCAAGCTGATGGATTTCTACAAGACCCTTGCCGACAAGGGCTACCTGGGAAGCGATTTCATGTCCAACACCTGGGACGGAATGGCCAAGGGCCTGGGTGAGGGAACCTACGCCATCATGCCCATCGGCTGATCGACCAGCTCTTCGTGCGGGTAGACACCGTGGAGACAGGCAACGACGGGGGTGGCCTCTATCCCAACCTCCTGGATGCCTGTCCACCCTTCCAGATCGACGGAAATTTCGGCTACACAGCCGGTGTTGCGGAGATGCTATTGCAAAGCCATGAGGAGGTCATGGATGCCAGGATCGATTCGTCTGGCTTTGTCCTGTCACTCCTGCCCGCGCTGCCCTCCGCGTGGCCTAGAGGCCGCGTGACGGGCCTCTGTGCCCGCGGCGGCTTCGAGCTGGACATCGAATGGAAGGATGCTGCGTTGATCGAGGCTATCATCCATTCCCGCTTGGGGCGACCTCTTCACCTGCGCTATCGTGACCGCGATGCAGACTTCACGCTGGCTGCCGGGCAGGTCCTTGCAATTGATCGCGAACTGAAGGCGACAGGAGACCTTGCAATAGGAAACCCCTGAGGGCGCAACAATGGCGATCCGTGCAAATTGCCAATATGTGCCAATATGATTGCCAATTTGCAAAAACAGGCTTCTGCCAGACGCTATGAGATCCAGGTTCCGATCCGAAGTGTCTTGCGGTAGCCTACCACCTGCACTTCGGATAAAAGGCCCGCATTTCCCCGTCGGCTGTAAGCAGGATATCATCGTAGAGTCGGGCTGTTGCGACGATGGTCCGGTTGGCAGGATCAGAATGCTCCCACTCCAGTTCCAGGTTCTCCCTCCAGACCCGCTCCGTAACCGGGACGATGGTGAGGTCGGTGATGGCCGTGACCAGATCGAAGTAGCGGCGCCACTCCATGCCGATGTCGAGCTTGCCTCGCTTCACCTTGATCCCGACCTCCCAGAGGCTGATCGAGGAGATGATGGCTCCCGACTTTGGCATGTCTGCGCAGAGCGCTGCCGCCTCTGGCGAAAGTCCATCTGGCTCGAGGGTCCACCAGAGCAGGGCGCAGGTATCCAGGACCATCAGACGGTCTCCCATTCATCGCCGGTCGGACCGAGCACATCACCTTTGATAGCGACCCTGCCGTGGTAGTCAGCAAAGAGCTCCTCGACATTTTTTGCAAGCGTCATTCCCGCCTCCTTGTGGCTATGGTCATGAGCATAGTCAGGCGAGTTCGGCTACTGTGGCATTGGCGAAGTTCAGTGCAGCCTTCTCGGCGCCGGCAAGGCGGGCCCTGAGGCGGGCCCTGAGGCGGTCGCCTCCTTCGCAATCCGCTTACTACCGAGTCTTGAAGAAAGGCTACGCGAGAGCGCATTTCGCTTCGCCAATACAGGGCGAAATGCGTTTTCGTGTCACCAATGTACCGGACTCGGTAGTAAGGAACTTCGCCACTGGCTCATCTCTGCTACCGTCAGGTCGCGACAGGTCCTGCGGCACCAGCTTCCCCCGAACCGCCAGCTCGAGGACGAGCTTCCACAGCCGCGGGATGCCGCCCTGTGCCGAGGGTCAGATCCCGATCGAGGGCGCCCCGATTGCCCCGAAGCATGGAAACACAAACATCAGTGTCGAGGAGAGTCAAAGATCCACCTCACGGCATTCCGCCATCCGAGGAAGTCAACGCATGTCGAGCTATCAATGAGGACCAAGCTCGGCCTCTTCCTTGTCCCTCAGCGTTTCAGGATCGAAGCCGTCGTAGAACTTAATCGTACCTCGCAAAGAAATTAGATCCTCGCACTTCTTCCGCCGCACATAGTCTTCGAGGGCTAAAACAATGATGGAGGTCTTGGTGGCCGTACCATTCCCCTTCATGGCATCGCTGATAAGCTCGTCCGGCAGATTCAGGGTCATACGCATGATACATAGCTCCTGTATGTATCATGCGCCATACTTCAGAGATGTCCATGGAGGATTCTTCAGGTGAGCAATTCTGCAACCGCCGCTTGCAAAATTGGACTGCCAGCGTCCGGCTTGCCCCCCGTCATCCCTTCCCCCCAAGAGCGGCTACGAGGATGCCCTTGAGCTCGTCCCGCGCCGCCCCACCAGGCCTTCTCGTGGGCGAACTCGCCAATTGTGATGGGTTTGGTCTTCGAGTAGGACGTGTAGCCTGCGGGGTAGGGGTGCTCGAAGTACCAGATGAAGAGGTCGGCGGTCTCCTTGGTCTGGAAGGGCGCAGGGACCAGGCGCGCAGGGCCTCGATGGCACAGGCGAGGAAGCCGCAGGTCCTGCAGGCGGCTTCCATCACGATCTCGCCGAGCTTCGGTGCGCTCATGTCGGTCACTGCCCCGGAATGAACTTCCCCATGAGCCAGCCGGCAATGAAGGCAGCCTGTTTCATGCGGACGGACTCATGGAAATGGACGTGGTCGCAGAAGAGCTCCGCTCCGAGATTCGCCGTGAAGGTGAACAGGTCGATCGCCGGAATCCCCGCGTTTTCCATGACGGTGTCGGCAGCGGCATTGTAGGCCGCACAATCCCTGGCGAAGCGGTGGAACGTCATGTCCGGCTGGCTGTTGTGGACGCGCTCATCGCAGGGCGTTGTGCGAATCCATACCAATTGCAAGCGCATTGCCCGCACGGCCTCAAGGATTTCCCCGAGGTTCTCCCGGTACCGATCCAGCGGCACCTGCCTGAGGCCGGTAGCCGGGTCGGTCTTGATGTCGTGGAGGCCGCAGTTCAGGAGCAGCACATCAGCCTCTATGCCGCCTGTTCCGGCCCTTGCCTTGAGGAAGGAGAGTACCATTCCGGAATCCCCGCCATTGGAGCCCTGGGGATTATCGAGGTTCAGCGCCGCCTCTTCCCCGCCCTCCTTGCGCGCGTATCCCATGACCCCCTTCAGGTACGATTCCAGATATGGACCGTAGTGTAGGGAGATGCTGTCGCCCAGAACGTATATCCTCATCGGAACTCCTTTCCGGCCAGAATCAGCATGGCCAGGCGCGAAGCAGTCAAGCTCGACCACGGACCTTCTTCAGCTTCTCGTCAAAGGTGAATACCCGCCCGCCGCCGCGGAGTTCGCTCATGGCAAGAAGGCAATCCACATAGTCCAGGTTTTCCCGTCCGTAGAGCTCAAGGCTCAGATCAAAGAGATCCCTGTCCTGGGCCACAAGCCCCTTGTAGGCGAGCAATCCCCGCAGTTGCCCGGCAATGGCAGCACGCGGAACCTTGTAGAAACGCTGAAGCACGTAGACGCACTCAAGGAGTACTCCTTCGCGAAGGGTAGCCGTACGGGATCCATCGCGGACTGCCTCCCAGAACTCTCGTGTCTGTATCGAAAGCTCAGGATGATCTTCCAGGAGGTAGCGGAGGATGGCATTCGCGTCAGGTAGCCAGCGTTCAGGTCCTGGCATCGTTGCCCCAGGTCGCCTCGCGGACTTCTTCCATGGTTGCGCCACCTTTGGAATAGGCCGCCAGCGATCCGGCTACGCTTTCAACCCGGCGGATTTCAATTCGCCCATCCTCGGCTATGAACTCAATAACCCGGCCACCAAGCTGGTCGCGCACGGCCTTCGGCAGGGTGACTTGCCCTTTGGAGCTTATGGTCGCTGTGGCTCTCATGGCTTCTCCTTACTTTTATGGAATGTAATGTATTCTTGAATAGGATGCAAATCCGAATCGGTAAGGGCCTTCGCAGGGGCGCAGGGGCGCAGGGGCGCAGGGGCGCAGCGCGTCATCGACCTGATGAACGGCTACCTGCCCGAGAATGTCGCGAACCCTGAGGTGCTGAAGCTGGATCGCTGGAAGGGGCTCGTCGGGAAGTCCTGAAGAAAAGTTCGGCCCGCCATTCCCTGGCGCCGCTATTCCCTGGCGCCGCCATTCCCTGGCGCCGCCATTCCCTGGCGCCGCCATTCCCTGCTATGCTTCCACCATGGCGCGCTACTTCAATACCACCGGGCCCTGCGACCCGGAACTGCACTACATGCTTCCTCCCGAGGAACGGCTTGTCGGTGCCGAGCTCGGGCGCTACATCGAGTCCCGCCTGTACTGGGTGCTCCACGCCCCCCGCCAGACGGGCAAGACCACCTTCCTGCAGTCCTGGATGCGAAGGATCAATTCCGGTGACGAGGCAATTGCCTGCTATGTCACGGTGGAACGCTGCCAGGGCATCTCCGATGCGGAGCGGGCGATGCCCGCCCTCTGCCAATCCATAATCGCCAGTGCCAGCGTGACCCTGCCACCGGACATGGTGCCACAAATGCCCACGACAGACCCTCTGTCCATGCTTGACAGCATCATGACGGAGTGGGCCCGCCTCGTTGCCCCCAAGCCCCTGGTAGTCCTCTTCGACGAGGTGGACATCCTCCAGGACCAGGCCCTCGTGAGCTTCCTCCGGCAGCTTCGGGGAGGCTTTGCCAATCGTGGTATCGGCAAGTTCCCGGTGAGCGTCGCCTTGGTGGGCATGCGCGACCTCCGCGACTACCTGATCCGCAGCAAGGACGGAGTACCGGTCAATCCCGGCAGCCCCTTCAACATCAAGCAGGATTCCGCCAGCCTGAGCAGCTTCAGCCGTCAGGACATCGCGAGCCTGATAGGTCAGCACAGCAGGGAAACGGGCCAGACCTTCGAGGAGCCTGCCCTGGCACGGGTCTGGGAACTGACCCGCGGCCAGCCCTGGCTCACGAACTCGCTTCTCCAGAAATGCGTGTGGCAGCTCTGTCCCAAGGGCGAAACCGTCACAATTGCCCATATCGAGGAGGCCAAGGAGCTCCTCATCCAGGCGCGGGCCGTCCACCTCGACAGCCTCTCCGAGCGCCTCCGCGACCCCCGCATAAAGCGCATAGTCGAGACCATCATGGTGGGCGAGAGCGACCCGACCCTCACAGAGGGCGACGACTTTGTCCTGGCCTGCGACCTCGGGCTCGTGGCCAAGGAGGGTGGGAGCCCCGTCATCTCCAACCCCATCTACCGCGAGGTGATTGCCCGCGTGCTTTCACAGGGCATGCAGGACGCCATCCCGGCGCCGGAGTTCCGCTGGCAGCGGCCCGACGGGAGCCTGGACCTGGAGGCCCTTCTGCGTGAGTTCCAGGATTTCTGGGCCCAGCACGCTGACATCTGGGAGGAAAAGTCAGACTACACGGAGGCCTTTCCCCACCTCCTCTTGATGGCCTTTTTGCAGCGCGTGGTCAACGGTGGCGGCCGCATCGACCGCGAGTACGCCGCCGGTCGCGGGCGGGT
>JBMOIK010000309.1:0-5287 GCA_049317365.1 Rectinemataceae bacterium
ATGAACAAGGTCAGCAGCTGGGGAAAGATGATCAACGACTTTCTCGGCGCGCTCCCATCCACCTCGACACCCGCTGACAAAAACTCCGCCGTCGTGCTGGAGCTTGCCGTGGTCGGTGCTGTCGTCGCCATGTCGGTCGACCTCACGACGGTTTCGGGTCTCCCTTCAACGAACACCGCCGCCAAGTTTACCGAGACGCGTGAAAGCCTGCTTGCAGCCCTCGCCGCAGAACAGCTGGCCTTCCGAGCCGTCACGCAGCACCTGGACTCCGTACATGAGGCCTACAAGGTCCTTGCCATCAAGGACGACCCTTTTCGGGGAAACAAGGAATTGCAGCTCGACCCCTTCCCTGATCGCGTCCTCGATCTCCTCCTCCTCCGCAGGCATCTCATCGCGGGTCCGGCGATAGAGGAGGACGACCTTTTTTGCGCCGCAGCGAAGGGCGGTCCTGGCGGCGTCGATCGCGGTATTGCCGCCGCCGACAATGGCGACCGTACCGCTTAAGGCGGGCGGCCCGTTCCACTTTACGCCCTCAAGATAGGCGATTCCGGAAATGATCCGCTCGTGCCTGTCGTTCTCGAGCCCCAGGCCCTTTGCGAGCCAGGAGTCCAGTGCAAGGAAGACCGCTTCAAAGCCGTCTTGTTTCAGGCTGTCGAGGGTGAAGTCCCGGCCGAGCTGTACGCCCGTTCGTGCCGCGATCCCCTGGGACAGGATGAAGTCGATCTCCTGGTCCAGCACTCCCTGGGAAAGCCGGAAATCCGGGATGCCATAGCGGAGCATGCCGCCCAGCCTTGGCTGCTTGTCGTAGATGGTTACAGCGAAGCCTTTCTGGCGGAGGTAATGCGCGCAGGACAGGCCTGCCGGCCCTCCGCCGACCACAGCGACCTTCCTGCCATTTTCCTGCGCCGGTGACCTGGAGTAAACCTTGGGATTCTCGAGGATGTAGTCGCCGACGCGGCGCTCGACCTCGCGGATCGAAACCGCGCTGTCCTCCTCGCTGCGGTTGCAGGCCTGCTCGCAGAAATGCGGGCAGACGCGCCCGGTGACAGCCGGCATCGGATTGTTCTCGAGGATGATCCGCCCTGCCTCCGCGATGTCCCCGGCCCTCATCCGTTCCATGTAACGTGGTATGTCGATGTTGTCGGGACAACCCGAGGAACAGCCCGGTCGACCGACCCGCATCGAACCGAAGATCGAATGGAAGCGATTCTCGCCTGTGAGGGCAGGGCACTTGTCTCCACCCTTGCGGAGGCAGTGGAAGCCGTTCTCGAGGTTCCGGTAGTACCAGCACCGTGGTTCCTGGCAGATGTTGCCGCCAATTGTACCCATGTTCCTGAGCTGGGGCGAGGCTACCGCGTGCGCCGCTTCGGCCAGGAGCGGATACTTCGTGCGCACTGTCTCGTTTGTGGTGATCTCTGCCAGGGTCGCCAGGGCGCCGATCCTCAGGCAGCCCCCTTCCTCGCGGATGTAGCCGAGGCCCTCGATGGTCTTCATATCTATGAGGATCTGGGGATATACCGGGTGGACCTCGTCCTTCAGGATCCCCAGGATATCGGTGCCTCCTGCCACGACCACCGCGCTCCTGCGGAACTGGCCTTTCAAGGCGACGGCGTCACCGATGGACTTTGCAGACACATGGCTGAATTTGCGCATTCCCATCGCCTTACCCCCGGTCCTTTCCCAGGGCTTCCAGGACCTTTTCCGGCTTGATCGGAATGTGGTTGAGCCTGACCCCTATGGCGTTGTAGATGGCGTTCGAGATGGCCCCCGGCGTGCAGGACACCGTGCCCTCTCCGATGCCGCAGGCGCCGTACTCCCCGGTACCCCTCCAGACTTCGAGGAGGACGGGATCTATTTCCGGCATGTCCGCCATGGTCGGGATGCTGTAGTCCACCCAGTTGAAGTTGAGGGGTTTGCCCGTGGCCTGGTCGTAGATGAGTTCTTCGGTCAGGGCCTCGCCCATTCCCATGCACTGGCCGCCTATCTGCTGGCCCTCGGCTCCTGAGGCGTACATCACGGTGCCGCAGTCGTTGACGACTACCAGCTTCAGTACCTCGACCTTGCCCGTGCTCGTGTCGACTTCCACCTCGGCGAAGTTCGCGAAGAAGGGGACGCCGGTAAGCTTGACGTCCGGAGAACGGCTCATGGCCACGGTGATGGGCGCGTTGTCGCCTTTCCGGAGGAGTTCCTTCACAGTCATGGTGAACTCAGGCTGGGATGGGATCTTTACCCTGCCATCCTCGAAGTCGATATCCGAGGGCGCGAGCTTCAGTATCTCGGCGGCGGCTTCCTTGAGCCTTTCCCTGAGTTCCCTGGCCGAGTCCACCATGACCTCGGATTGGAGGAAGGAAACGGCACTGTCTGTCTGCACGCAGTCCTTGATGCCGTCATTGGTGTCCACAATGGGACTCCAGAATATGTCATCGATACCAATACCCAGGAAGCCCAGGGCTTCGGCACATCCGAGGACATTGCAGGTGTTCGATCCCCCGCCGACCTCGATGGTGGCCGCGTTGAGCAGGACCGTGCAATCCGGATTGAGGGTCAGGTTGACCTGGACCTTGCCCCGGCGTTTTTCCTGCCACTCGGCGTGCCAGGATGGATGGCAGGAGAAACCGACGCCCCGTTTCTTGACTCCGTCGTAGACCTGGCCCTTGCCCGGCAGGTGCCGCTTTTCCTTCCAGCCCAGACGCTCCGCACCGGTTTTCAGGACCTCGACGAGGCTTTCGCTCGGGAGCTTCTCCCACTCGTGGGCGAAATTCCTCAAGCAGAAATCCATGGGATCCATGCCCAGCTTCTCGGATATCGCATCCATGAAGTGGGCAAAAACAAGGTTGAATTGGGAGTTTCCCACGCCGCGCATCATGCAGCCGGGGATGTTGTTTGCGTAGACGCCGTAGGCTTCCATCCGCAGGTTGGGGATGTGGGCCAGGAAAACTTCCGCCAGTTCCTTGGGCACGAACTTGAGGGCGAACATTGAGAGGTCCGCGTAGGCTCCGACATTGCCAATTACCTTGGTGTACAGGGAGGTGATGGTACCATCTTTTTTCGCCCCTGCCTTGAAGCTGTAGATGGCAGGCTGGCGTGTATTGAGGAAGCTCTGGTGCCGCGTCATCCTGTATTTCACCGGCCTGCCTGTCTTCATCGACAGGAGGCTGGACACCAGGAAGAAGGGCTGGTCGCCGGTGTCGCCGCGGCCGAACTGGCCGCCGATGTACGAGGCGATGGCGCGTATCTTGTGGAGGGGCAGGCCGAGCATCTCGCTGAGGTGCATTCGGAGCTGGTCGGCGGCATAGGAATTGGACCAGGCGGTGAGCTGGTCATCCTTCCAGTGCATGACGCAGCACCAATTGTCCATGGCGCCCTGGTTTGCGTTGTGGAAGGTCGATGTGCCTTCGACGATGACCTCGGCCTTCGCGAAATCCTCGTCGACGTTGCCGCGATCCTCGAAGATGTCCGGGCCGCCCGTCGGGTCGGGGGGGAGGATGTTGCTTGTGTTGAGGTCCGGATGGACCAGGGGCGAGTCCGTTTGCATTGCGACTAGCGGATCGAGCACGAAGGGCCGCGTCTCCCACTCGATGTCGATCAGCCGAAGGGCCTCGTCGGCGATCTCCTCGGTCTCGGCCGCCACGGCGATGCCCATCTCGTCGCCGACCCAGCTCGCGTACTCGCCCAGCACGCGGCGGTCGCGGAAGGGGAACATCATGCGATCCCAGGTGACGGTGTCCACGCAGTCTGTCCAGCCCGCGTTGGTGAGCTTCAGGGAGGAGAATTCCGGATCCATGTAGGTCATGACGGCAGCCACCCCGGGCAGGGTTTTTGCTTTAGTTGTGTCGAATTTCACGATGCGCGCGCTGGGGTAGGGGCTGCGGAGGATCTTCGCGTAGAGGAGGTCGGGGAATCGTGATTTGATCGTCATGTCATCTGCGTACTGGGCCCGCCCGCTCGCCTTTTCCGCTCCGTCGATCTTGGGCCTGTAGCCTCCGACGAATTTGCGCGGAACGCGGGGCTTGTATCTCTCGATCATGAAGCGCTCCTTCGCGCTGCGATCTTCCCTGCGGCGCGCATGACTGCCTGGGCTATCCCGGCGTAGCAGCCGCAGCGGCAGATGTTCCCCGCCAGGGCGTCCTTGACCTCCTCGAGCGTGGGAGTCGGGTTCGCGTTGAGGAGGGCCCGAGAGGTCATGACAAAGCCGGGGGTGCAGTAGCCGCACTGCAGGGCTGTGCCGTAGCCAGGCTCCGATTGCTCTGCAAAGGCTTCGATGACGGGATCGTCCTTGGGCAGCCCTTCGACTGTCAGGATTTCGTGCCCGGCAGCCTCCACTGCCAGGACCATGCACGAAAGGACAGCCTTGCCGTCCTGGATCACCGTGCAGGCGCCGCAGGCACCCTCGTCGCAGGAAACCTTGAGGCCTGTGAACCCCAGTCTTTCCCGGAGGACGTAAGCGAGGGTCGTGGCGGCGTTGAGGTCACCCTCGAGCCTGAAGTCACGCCACGTTCCATTGACCTTGATGCGGATTCCGCCAGGCTGGGCAGGAACCTTGTCGGGCAGCCCGGGTATTCCAGTGGCGACATCGTCTTTCTTGTCAGGCATGGTATTCCTTCCCGATCACATTCGGCCTCCGGCATCGCACCACCTGGGTCGCTTCGCATCCCGTCCGGCCTGCGGGCGAGTGAATGGAACAATCGAAGGAATTACGGAATGATTGTGTAGGATAGGCCAGCAATCGGCTGCTGTCAATTTGCAGGTCAGGCGAATACCGATCGCAATGATACAGAATGCTGGCGGAGGGGATGCAGGTTCCGGGGCATTCCTCACCGATTTGTAACGTGGATCTTGCCGAATCCTCTCATCCTCTGGGCTGGGAAACCTTATACTTCCCTCCATGCCCGGTTTCGCCGGGCCAACGCACATAGGAGGCCCCATGAAAAGAGCAATCGTATTCGCTGCCCTCGCTGCCCTCGCAGCGATTGGCGCCATTGGCCAATCCAGCGCCCTTATCACTGCCGCCCAGAAGGAAGGGCAGCTGACTGTCATCGCCCTTCCCCACAACTGGGTGAACTACGGCGAGATGATCGAGAAATTCTCCGCAAAATACGGCATCACGGTCAACGAACTCAATCCCGACGGCTCCTCCGCCGAGGAGATCGAGGCGATCAAGGCCAACAAGGGCAACACCGGTCCCCAGGCTCCCGAT
Organism: Rectinemataceae bacterium; assembly: GCA_049317365.1. Classification (GTDB taxonomy): domain Bacteria; phylum Spirochaetota; class Spirochaetia; order Treponematales; family Rectinemataceae; genus CAIJMU01. Next base: position 5,198 of record JBMOIK010000309.1, read on the forward strand.
GTCATCGATGTCGGCCTCAAGTTCGGACCCGAAGCCAAGGCAGCCGGCCTCCTCGCCCCCTACAAGGTCTCCACCTGGGCCAGCATCCCC
>JBMOIK010000310.1:0-5236 GCA_049317365.1 Rectinemataceae bacterium
GATCGGCGGCCGACGATCCACGATGACCTTTCCGTGGCCACAGACGGCGTAGATGAGTCTGCGGCCCTCCGGGACGGTGCAGTCCCACTGCTCTACCTGGTTCAGGTCCTGCCCGGTGAATTCAAAGCGCTGCCCGCAGGCACAGAGGCTATTCATGCTTCAGCCTCGATTCTTTTGAACTCGACTACCCAGACCCAGGGATTGGAGTCCCATCCGTAGCCGCGAATGGCATTGATCGTGTCCCAAAGAACGCGGTAAGCCTCTACCGCATTGGGGAAGTAGGTCTGCCCCATTTTGAATGGCTCCCAATGGTAGCATGCTATCTCGTACTCCAATATTCCCTCAGCGAAGGCGTCACCGCTTGAAATGTCGCCAACACGCTCGACACGGATGGCGACTACTTCGAGAAGCAGCCGGGAAGCCCATCGGGGCATGTGGATCGATGGTTTCCAGAGAGCCTTGCCATCTCTCGGATGGAACTCATTTTTCCCATCGGAACGCCAGACAACATTCTGGGCGTAGTATCCGGCGCGCTCAGGGCACTTCCTGTGGTTCTCCTTGGGCAGAAGCTCGTCGTCGGTTGAATACGCAAAGGTCTCCCGAACCCAGAGCCGATCGCCGGGCTTGCCGTAGGGACAGGAAATCAGCTTGCCCATTTCGGTGATGGGATCACCAATCCATCTGTTTCCAGCCCGCCCGGAAAACTGCCTCGGTTGTGGCTTCACTACCCGCCGTGTCATGGTCTTCCGTCCCCCGAGGATCGCCTCCACCATGGGGCCGCTGAAGATGATCGGACGCTCCTTCATGGGGTTGCCTCTTCCCCGACAGCCAGCCGCTTGGCCGCGTCTCTCAAAACCTCTACCAGCTCATCGATGCTGTCCATCGCCCACCGCTGCGTTTCGATCACCAGGTACTTCCCGGCGCCCGCGTCATGCGTCCGGACCTCCAGCGTCTGGCTACCGACTCCCGTCTCGTCGCATGAATCCTCATCCTGCGTATACCTGAGCATGCCCTCGAAAATCTCTGGTTTATTCGCCACGACGCGCCTCCGCGATTCTTCGCTCCATCTCGGTTCGACGCATGAGGACGACAATACGCTCGTCCTTCATCGCTTCCGCGTCCCCCTCCGTCCAGTACCAAGGATCGGGCGAGCCATTCCATTGCACCGTCTGAGACGATGCTGAAATAACCAGGTCCCCGACCTCCGGCTCGCGTGCGTTGTCCTGTCGGATCACGGCGGAGGCATCTTCGAAATTCCAGCGGCGGGCGTTTTGATGACCCTTGAAGAAAGCCCGGTTTCGCTCCCCTTCCGCCCATTCGTGGATCATGGAAGTCCATTCTTTGATTTCTATCCCTTCGAGAGCCGCCATTTGCTTTGCGGCGAGAAGCGGGTCCGTGCTCCACCTGAAGGAACGCGCATGAAGCCTTTCGAGCAGATGATGCGCAAATCCCTGCATCCTTGAAGCCAGGTCATGCTCAGTCATGATCTACCTCGGAATTGGCACCATGATGCGGGCGTCTTCATTCTTCACCTCCTTTGGCGCGGGGAAAGCACCTAAGCCTTCCCCGCTGGTTGTCACTTGCTAGCGATCAGGTTGCTCGACACGATGCCCAAAAGTCGATTATAAGAATCGAGCAGTTGGGTGTCGGGCTTGTCCTTCGCCAGCTCTTTGGAGATTTGAGACACAAGAGCTAGTTGTAATGCTTCTATACCTTTACCTCCTTTCCCAAAATCATCGGGTTAATGTTCATCACTCGCTCTCCTCGTCGCTTGTAGCGGGCATCTTTTTTTTGACCAGGGATAGGTGTTCCTCCGCCACGCTTACCCGTAGTACCCTTGCCCAGGGCCTTCTTGATGTAACAGGCAATTCGCGGACAAGCCGAACATCGTAGCTAATAAATACCCTGCCATTTCGATAGAGGCTCACACGGACGCCTTGCACGACACCCTTTTCCCAATTTCCTGTTTTGGATCGTGGGTTACGTGCTAAAACCAAGTCGCCCTCCTCGGCAACAGGCTTGATTTTGTAGGTCATCGTACGACCTCCTCCGGCTTCGCGGCGGGCTTTTCAAAGGCAATTAAGGCCGTGACGATGCTACGAGCTCTTTGCAAGCTGTATGCCTTCGCGATCAATTTCCCGCCATCGTCGGATATGAGCGCAAAATAGCCATCGACGGGGTTGAACTCTTCAATCTTGTACTTGTTCATTTATTTCCTCCCCGCTCGCGGCAGACTCCAGAATCACCCAAGAGGTTATGCCGTGGCTCTCCCAAGACTTCATCCACTCTGGATCATAGAAAGCCGCATGCCAGTCTCCCATGTACTTCCACGCTACCCAATCGCCCTTCTTGGGCATGCACGTACTTTCCGCCGTCCTGGCAGATGGCTTCACGAGGTCGCATGGCTGCCCTGTATGTGCTGTCCGGCATCGATTGTCTTCGGGGCAGTCGCTACAGGCAAGCCAGCCCTCCCTCTTCCCGGCGCGAAGGACATATTCGATACGCAGCCGCCAGTATCCATCATCGCATTCCATTCAAGTACCCACACTGATGGATTTCCCAGCGCCATCCTCGACTTCTACAAAGCGTCCGCCTTCGGGTCCAGGAGGGCCATCGAACAGAATATTGATGGCCTCCCCATCGATGGGGACGACGGCTTTGAATCGCTTGTATAGCTCGTTGATTTGAAACAGCGAAATTCGGACATGCGTGTCTTTACCCCACTGCATTGCAAGCTCTATGAACTCTTTCAGGCCCACCCCCGCCCGATTCTCCGCCTCACCCTTGTGGCTCGCTAGGGCATTTCGGTAATCGATAAACAATCCGGTCAACCGCGCCACCTCGTCCACATTCGCGGCATGCTTGAGGATTTCCATGCAGATTTTCCGCTCTATTTCCAGCGGGGTATTTTCAGGCCACCATTCGGGCTTCGTCGTCATGTACCTTTCGAGGGTCCTGTCAATCTCCAGCCTGAAAAGCTCGATGAAGACCGCCCGCATGTCGTGCCGTGGCTGCTCTCCTTCCTCGGTGCGCATCCATTCGTAGACACGCTCATTGAGGTAGTCGAACATGCGATTCGCGATACTTTCCGAAGCTTCGATACCGATTTTGCTTTCGTCGCTCATTCTACGCGCCCTCCGCATCCGCCCTTCCTCTCGTCGTGAGTCTCCTCGAAGGTGACATTCTCGCCGGATACCTGCTCCTCACAGGTCGGGCAATACCAGTTGGCCTGGGGAGCCTTGGGCATTTCGCGCCAGAAAATCATGTCGAGGCTTTCGCCGAATCCGTTCTTCCACGTCTGCCCATTGAACAGTGCCGTGCCGGGATTCGCCCAATTGAACGCGAGGCATAGATAGACCTCGGCCTTTCCGGCCGGAGGAGGATTCTTCTTGGCGTCCTTCCACCCAAAGAGAGCCTTGGCCTCCTTGAGTATCTGCGCCACGTCCGCGCGGGCGTCCTGGTAGCCATCATAAAACTCGTCGTTTTTGTCGTCGGAAAGGCGCTCGCCATGAATCCAGGAGTAGAAACACCCGAATTCGACCTTGAGCGCTTCGAGCTTTGAGGCGAGCGCAACGAGGGCGCGCTCCATCGTTTCCGGATCGGCAGTGAATCCGTCCTCGCCGATATGATTCGCGTATTCGAGCGCTTCCCAGTAGCGCATCGATCCTCTGTTTTCAGCCATGATGAACCCCCAGACGGTGCGTGATATGTCCCGGCCCCAAGAGGGGCGGAGCAGCAGGCGTCTCGGTCTTCGCGCCGGATGTCGGAGCCTTGGCCACCACGACTTTGCTTGATTTCCTCTTTGCCGCCATCATGACCCTCCCGCATGCACGATTGGTTCGGGCAGCACGCCCGCCGGGTACACATAGAGCCAATAGATATTCGCGGCATCTATGAGCTCTTGTTCCCTGGGGAAATACTGGACGGCGAGAACATCGCGACCGAATATCTCGTTCTTCACCCGCTGAAGGTCACACCACAGGACCTCGCGCCCGGCATGATGCGCCTGGATGAAGACGCGCGCCGCCTTGCCTGCCGTCGTTTCGGAATTGTCGTTGATGATCGCGGTAAACCGATTGTTCCGGAAAATCCGGGTGGCATAGCTCGGCCAGGGGGGAGTTCCGTCCTGGCCGCGCTCCAAAGCGCGCATGGGTTCCCACCCGTGTTTCACCAAACTCCGGGCGACAGCCCTTCTCACCGCTGCTTCACGCGCCATGATCTACCTCCCGCTCGATCCGAAGCCGCGATCCCCGCGCTCCGATATTGACAATTCCTCGACCTCGATCACGCGGACCTCGGGAACGAGATAGACAATCCCCTGCGCGATCCTGTCGCCACGCTTGATCTCGTAGGCCTCTCCGCTCGTGTTGTAAAGCTTCACCCGAATCTCGCCCCGATAGCCCCAGTCGATCACCCCGGCGTTGCAGAGTTCGACCCCGTTCTTGATGGACATCCCCGACCGACCCTTGAGCTGGAGGTAGGGATGCCATCCGCACTCATCACCGATGAGGTCCACCATTTCGGCCTGCCATGCGACACCCGTTCCCACGTCGATGGATTCATGGGCAGGAATCACCACATCGTCGACGGCGAAAAAATCGAGACCGGCGTCTCCACGATAGCCGTAGCGCGGGATCTCCGCATTCTGATTCAGCTTCTTGAAGCAAACTTTGATCATCATCGAATCCTTTCAAAAGGGGATATCGTCGGTGAATTCACGTTCTACGTCCTCGGGAGCGTTCGGCACCCTCTCCTCCGATGCGAGGGCATCCTGCCGGGGAGGAGGCGCGGCCGACGGCCTGGCTCCGGCGGGGCTCTCCGGCCGCTCGGTACCTCCGCCGAGGAGCTGCACATTGTGCGCGCTGACCTCGACCTTGGATCGCGCCTTTCCTTCCTGTTCCCACCGGTCTTGTTCGAGTTCGCCCTCGATGGCGACCTGCTTTCCCTTCACGAGGTATTGGTTGATCGCCTCTCCCGCTTTTCCCCAGAGGACGACATCGAAGAAACGGGCCGAGTCTACCCAGCCATCCCCTGATTTCTTCCGCTTGTTGTTCGCGATCGAGAAGCGGCAAACCGCCATCCCGGAATTGGTGTACTTGAGTTCGGCATCGCGCGTGAGCCGCCCGACGAGAACTACGATGTTCGTGTCGTTTGCCATTTCTTCCCCTTTCTCATCTTCTCCACGAGTTCCGAAAGCATTCCCCCAAGACTTTCCCGCTCCTCGTCGGACGGAATC
>JBMOIK010000311.1:0-5222 GCA_049317365.1 Rectinemataceae bacterium
CATCCCACATATCAGCCAAGAAGCGGAGCGTTTCATCGTCTTCATTTGAGGCAATTGCCCTAACCAAAGCCAGCGGTGGATGGAACGAGCAATCGCGAAGCAATAGCTTATATATGGGGAATACTTTGGTGGGATTCTTTTCGAGGGCACGCAATCCATGATAGGCCTCGGCAAAGCTTCGCTCGCCGCCATCGACTGCCACCGCATGGGAAAGCAGGGAAATCTTCTTCCAGTGCTCGATATCCGCTGTGACTAGTTTTCCTAGCAGTGCATTGCGGACACTTTTTTCACGCCCGATATTGTTGTAAATCTGTCTTTCCGGAAAGCCGAGTTTTTCGACCTTACCGTTTTCTGCCCTCAACTTCAGGACGTCCTTGAGAAAAGAATCGCCATGAGCCTCTGTCAAAGCATCGAGAAGGTGATCGTCCGCTTCGCTGGACTCGCGCTGGCGCAACCAATAGCCCAATAGATCAGGATACTTAAGCGCTAGTTTCTTGCTGAAGTGCGCAACAACGGCATCATAGAAGAAGCCATTGGTCCCAGTGAGGGCAGCCAACAATCCGAGGTCTTTAGGCGCAGAACGAAAAGCGCGACGATCACAACGTGACTGGATGATCCTCCACCTGAGTGAGGCAAGTGCGGAGAGGGGACCGCCACAAGCGCCAAGAAGCACCACTGCCCAGGCTGCGGAAGCTTCATTGTCAGTATCAGCCAGATACTGGTCGAGGAACTGCCGCGCCTTGTCCCCTCCCATGGCCGCCAGGATCAACGAGGCTCTTCCCCGAAAATCTGGACCATCATCCGGAATGCTGGAAAGATCGATGCACGACATATCGCTTTTATCGAGGTAGTGGATGAGCCTATGGATACGATCTTTGAAAAAGGCCTTCGCCGCCTTTAAATCAAGTCGGGGAGAAGCTAATAACTCAAAGCTTCTTATTGCTTCGGTCATTGGCAATTGCAGATGAATCGCTATCGCCGGCAAAATGATTCTTCCAAAACGGTTTTCCAAGGCAGTCCCGGACGTCGCCTCCCAGTCAAACCCTGACTCCTTGCGTGCATGAACATTCAAAACCATTTCTATAGCCAAGGCTGCGATTGTCACATCGTTGTCTTCGTCTTTTTCCAGCATGCGAAGCCGCGGTTTGAGAGAAGGGTACCACGCACAGGCATAGGCCGCACCAAGCCTCATTCTCCAATCCTGCTCGTCCTTGAGATATGGTTCAAGCCAGTCGCCATTCCCTCGCTTTATCGAAGCAAGGAGCGGAAGCAGATAGGGTGCATTCCCGTTATCACCGCCGTTCGTCAATGCTTTTTCGATAAGGTCGATGGCGAAACCACCTCCCCCCTTCCTGATAGTTTGCGAGGTGAAACAATCTATTGTGTTCGAATCATTAATGAGGATTTCCGCGAGACCACGATGTTCGAGTTCGAGTGCGGTCGCGCTGAGCTCCGATGCGAAGGCCAGCCGAATCTGACGCTCCTCAAGGACTTTTCTGACTATCGGAAGCACGTCCTTTCCGGCCCTTGCCAACCGCGATAGAATCCTAGGGTGTGCGATGCTGACTCTTTGGGCGGATTCTTCCTGCGCAAGGGCAAATAGGGCGTCATCATCGATCAGCTCAGGATTGTCTTCAATGCAGGCCAGAAGCGCGGACATAAAGCCGTTTCCCGCACGGTCATCCTCCGAGGCCATCGCAGCCTCGAAGACTTGCCTGTCGAGCTTGACTCCGGTAGTGACGAAAAGGCTGAGCAAATGCGTCTTTTGATCCTGGTCGAGCCTTTCGGCAAGAAAGCGCTTAACTATGACATTGATAAGTGACTTGTCTTTCCTGCAAGCGGCCAAACCAATGACGACATCGACGGCCATCCCGGTGTCAGCCTTGAGGATGTTGCGGCTTCCCGTTTTGACGATCTCGGGGCTGAGTTGAGTGGTGAGCAGTCGTGTCCAATCCGCTCCCAGTTTCAGGGACTTTTCCGTGCCCTCGAAGAGCTCGCCGGAATAGTCCATTACAGGGAAAAAACGTGTCCCGATCCTGTCGCCAATGATGATCAGACCCTCTAGTATTTCCTTGGCAAGTAGTACCTTCGTTTCATTCTTTTCCACGTTCATCCCTCCCGGTCATTGGAATCGCAAAATGCAGCTTCCCTCATTCAACCGCCACTTCGAACATGGCTGTACGGTTCGCAAGAGCATCCAATTGCTTCGAGTGAACCTCCTTGCCCGGACGGTGGAAATATACGACAAACAATACTTTCCCGGATTCGCGGAATGATTCCGCTGTGGCCGGATCGATGCCTGCAAGGCCATCGGTGAACAGAATGCCACCGGCAAGCTCCTTGTCGGCAATGAAGTCCAGCATGGGAGCGTTGAAATCGGTGCAATTGCCGCCTGGCATGTTCCCCCCAATGATTTGGGAGACATCGAGGGGGATTACTGCAGTCGCAAAGCCATAGAGTTTGAGGGGGAAGGCCTTGAAAACGCGCACAAAACTTGACAGCACAGGGAAGAATTCCCTCATGGAGCCGGAGACATCAACATAAAAACCAAGCTTCAATTGCTTCGACCTCCAGTCGATCACCTCGTTCAGATACCCCAGTTCCCTTTCGAGATCGAGCAATTTGTAGAGTATTCCTCGGCGCGACGGAAACATTGGAAATGCCTGGCGGGCCGTCCGCGGTTCGGCCTCAAGGAGGGAGTTCATCGATTGTGCTTCGGTTGTGTACTGGATCTCACGCAGGAATCGCTCGATGCTTGAAAAGCCTATCATCTGCGGAACCACTGAAAAGGAACTCACTTCGCGGCCCAGACTCGAGCCGCTCGGAAGTCGCTGGTTGATTGCATCGTTGATGCGTTCTATGGGAATTCGAACACGCATTGAAGGCTCAGGTAGCATCCCTCCGGGCATCGGCTTTCCAAAAATCCAATTCGTCACAAAGGAGAGCTCAGGGTTTGCCGATCGCACTTCGACCAAACGGAAATACAGACTTGTCGGATTGATATAGCGCATCGAACCATCTTCAGCCCTGTCCCAGACATAGTGCCAGAGTTCCATCAGAGCTACAGGCAAATTTTCCGGTTCTGCGCTGCAGTCAGCCAATGCGATAACCGTGGTTTTGGATTCCTCGGGATAGAAGCAGCTTGCTAGATGCTGCATCTTTTCTTCATAAGCCTCGAAGAGGAGCCGGTTGATGCAGACATCCTCGACTATGTTGCACAAGTCGCTGTCGTGGAATCGCTCCGAAAAGCCATGGTAGGTAGCACGATGAAGAAACTCGTGCCGGATCACGATCTCTATGTCATTGACAGTGAGGGATGCGACTTCATACCCAATGCGTATCGATTCTTCACCAGTTGTGCGATTGTAGGCCCAGCAGGCTGTATCGACATCTGGATCGAACACGATGAGGTGGACACAGTCCGCAAAGGACAGACCCATTTGGATAATGGCACCGTGGATCCGCTGCCGCGCGACAAGCGCGGAAACTCGCGTTGGCTCAGTCCCGGTCGCCATTGAATTCCGCGAAGTCCAGCTCCGAGAACATGCGGACGAGTTCCGGTTCTGTCGATGGTGCATCACCTTCGTAGAGGTCGATCAGAAAGGACTTCAGACGTGCGAGCTCTTCGCTGTTGGATGGTATGAAGCGTCCTTCGGCAACGAGCGCCTGGAAAACCTTGATGTTCTTTTTCGCCTTGCCATCCTTGGGTCCGAGCTTGAGCGCGTTGATGACTGGCATGGCCTTGTTGATCGCAGTGTTGAGCGTAAGCGTCAGCTGGCCATCGAGCTGACGGAGCGTCTCGCCCTTGTAGCCGATCTTCGCGAGCTCCTGCATAAGTATGACGAGTTTTTCGCGTTCTCCCTTTTTCGATGCGCCGCGGAGAAGTTCGCCCAGGAACTTTTCAAGCTCGTCCGAGGCAAGCTTGGCGAGTATCGCCGATCCCTCCCTGCGGAGGAAGTCGAGCCGCTGCTCGAAGGTACCGAGGGTCTGCATGCCGAGCCGAAGGGCCTCTCCCTCGGTAGCCATACCGCTTTTAAGCGCTGACTTGGCGGACTCGTGGATGCCAAGGAGGGACTGCAGGGGAATCTGAAATTTAGAACTAAGACAATATTTCACGCAGTCCTCCGCCGCGCGAAGCAGGGCTTCCGGCGTTCCTGAAAGCTCGTAGCAGGAAGCGACCGCCAGGATGGACTCTGGCAATATTCGGGAATAGGTGCGCGGGGAGATGTAGAACCGACCCTTGCTTCCTGAAAGGTTTAGTAGCTTGGGAATGAACACTGAAAGATATGCTGTCACCTTCGGCATCCACTCGGTCTTGGCCTTCCTCTCATGGATACCCTGGATCTGACTGAATACCCTCGAAAGCTCAGCCGCGTCGATATGCTCGACCGGCATGAGCGTGAGGGCCAACAAGCGCTCCACTTGCTTGGCATCGAGACCATCCTGCAAGTCAGGTACCGGGATGACGGCGTAGAATCGGTCGAGAAGCGCGTCATCCAGCTGGAAGGCCGCCGCATAGGACTCGGGATTGGCAGTGGCTATAAGGCTGCGATAGGCGAGTGGCACACCGAAGCAGCTCCGCTCCTCGAGGATCTCGAGCCAGAGGTTCTGGCTTTCGCGGTTGGCCCTGGTGATCTCGTCAACTACGATGGTAGATTTGTCCCAGATCGAACGCTGATGGGGCGTGAATTTCAGGACGCCGTTTCGGATGGCCTCGGCATCGGGAATGCCGGCTACGGAAATAAGGTCGTCCTTCGTGGCGTCGTAGAACACGTAACCGCCCTCGCCGAAACCCTTGGACAGGGCCTTTGCAAGCCGCGTCTTTCCCGCTCCATGCCTGCCGATCAGCATGAAGTTTCGATTCATAGCCATAAGTCCAATGATGAGGGCTTCGAACTCGTCATAGCCAAAATTGATTCGCTCGAGGATGTTGAGGGACATGCTTGTTCTCCACTATTAAGCGTTGCGACTTCTCTGGCCGAGGTTCTTAGCCTAGGAGCGCCCTGGTCACTTGTCAAGCCCACAGCCTGGATCTGCCGACAGACTTGCGTTCCACTACATGATAGTGGATAGTATCTGGCACGGACACATCAAACCACGGGGATTCACAATGGTTGGAATAATGCAAGCGAACAGCCGATGAGCGGCAGCCGGAGCGCTCGCACGATTTTGGGTTCCTCAGCAGAATCTGTGGGTAGTTTTTAGCTCCGGGAGAGCGCCAA
>JBMOIK010000312.1:0-5196 GCA_049317365.1 Rectinemataceae bacterium
CACTGCCGGCCTAAGCTTCTCGGCCTGACTCGCAGGCATTATTCCTCGTCCTTTCCCGTTACCCGCTGCCCAGGGACAGTCTCCAGGGTCCCTACGAGGGAGGGGCGACGCTGGTTCCCATCGGCGTCCAGCTCATGCATGGCCATCTTGCTCATGCCTGGGCTGTCCCCGGTACCAGCTCCGCCTCCGCCCAGTCCCGTGATGGAGGGATTCCGCACGAGGTCCCTGGGCTTGGAACCCTGGGCCTTTCCGACTATGCCCTTCTCCTCCATCAGCTCGACTATGCGGGCCGCACGGTTGTAACCGATCTTCAGCTTCCTCTGTATGTACGATGCACTGGCCCTCCCCTGCTGCAGCACGATTTCCAGGGCCTGTTCGAAGAGGGGGTCGCCATCGCCATCGTCAAAGAGACTGGGCTCGGACTCATCTTCCTCGTCATCGATGAAGATGTCCTCGTCGATGTACTGTGGCTCTCCCAGGGTCTTTATGTATTCCACCGCCTTCTCCACCTCCTCTTCGGAGACGAAGGCGCCCTGCATGCGTATCGGAAAGGGGTCCCAGGCGCTGGCGAAGAGCATGTCGCCCTTGCCCAGGAGTTTCTCCGCACCGACCATGTCGATGATGATGCGGCTGTCGAATTTCGAGGCGACCATGAAGGCCACCCGGCTCGGGATATTGGCCTTGATGAGACCCGTTATGACATCTATGGACGGACGCTGCGTCGCAAGGACCAGGTGGATGCCGACTGCGCGGGACATGGCCGCAAGACGCGCCAGTGTGGATTCGAGCTCCTTTCCCGTGGTCGCCATCAGATCGGCAAATTCATCGATAATTACGACGATGTACGGAAGCCTGTCCTGGGCCAGGTTTTTTTCCTTGATCTTGCGGTTGTAGCTCTTGATGTCGCGGACGCCGACCCGGTCGAGCATCGCGTAGCGGCGCTCCATCTCGCAGATGCAGTACTGGAGCGCCTGGAAGGCCCGCTTGGGCTCGGTGATCACGGGCGTGAGGAGGTGGGGCACGCCATTGTAGAGCTTGAGCTCGACGATCTTGGGATCTATGAGGAGGAGCCGCACCTCCTCCGGCGAGCGCCTGAAGAGAATGGACAGTATTATCGCATTCACGCAGACCGACTTGCCCGATCCGGTGGAGCCCGCTATCAGGAGGTGCGGCGTCTGGGTGAGGTCGATGAACTGCACCTCTCCCGCGATGTCCTTGCCGAGGGCCACGGGCACCTCGGCCCGGGCTCCGACGAAGGACTCGCTCTCCACGATCTCACGGAGGGACACGATGGACCGACGCTCGTTCGGCACCTCGATGCCCACCGCGTGCTTGCCGGGGATGGGGGCGACGATGCGGACGCTCGAAGCCGCGAGCCGGAGGGCGATGTTGTCGCAAAGGTTGGCGATCTTGGAGAGGCGGACCCCTGGAGCGGGCAGGATCTCGAACATCGTGATAACTGGTCCCTTCCGGATCCCCGTGACCTCTGCCTCGATGTTGAATTCGGCAAGCGTCTCGCGCAGGACCTCGGCCGAGAGCCGGGTCTTCTCGTCGACTATCCAGTACTCCCCGTCGGGATACTGGTGGAGGATCTCCCCGACCGGCACGGCGTAAGGCGGCCGCTTTTTCCGGTCGAGGATGCGCGCGATGATGTTGGCCTTCTCGGGATCGGAGACCTCGTGGGCAGGCGCGGCCGGAAGGACCGAAATGACCTCGATGGTCCGCTGCCCCAGCTCAAGGAGCGTTTCCGCCGTTCCGGACTCGGCTAGCGGCGCTCCGGAAACGGGCGCCGCTTTCCGAAAAAAAAGCGGGATGGGCGTCTCGGGCTCCGTCCCGGTATGCGCAGGCCTCACCGCGGAGGGCAGGGTGTCTACCTCCACCTCGGGAAGGGACTTCGATGCCATGCCGGGGAGAGCCTCGAAGGGTTCGATGCTATCCACGTCGGCGATCAGCTCCGTCTCCTCGGGCGCGAGGGGAAGTGGATTCTCCTCTACTTCAGGCTCTGAAGCCTGTCCGAGCGAGCGGAGCGGCCGAAGCGGGGGAATGATTGGCACCCGGAAGTGCCCCGCGCCAGTCGGAGCGGGATTGCCTTTGCTCGCTGTTCCATCCGTGGAACGAAGGGATCCGGTTTCCTGTCCAGTTGCATGGGGGGATTCCGGAGGAGCTTCGGCAGGAAAATCCTCTTCGACCGCATGCCGACCCGCGATGGTCAAGGCCTGGCTTTCTTCGGACTCGTCGGCGCTTCCTTTCGCATCATCCGTGAAAAAACCAGGGCGCGCCACCTGGTCGGAATCGCGATCGGGCTCCATCCTGGGTCCAGCCTGGCTCTCATCTGCCGAATCGGGAAAAAACCACGCTATGGCTGCCGAGCTGGATACGCAGAGAAGGCCGAACAGGGTTGCCAAGGCAAAGCGCGGGGTTGCCGAAAGCCCTGGAGCCAAGGGAGAGCTGCTGTCCAGCAACCGAGCAAAGGCCGACAGGCACAGGAAGGGAATTGACGCGGCGCCAAGCAGGATCATGGTCACCGGCTTTGTCCGGACCGGATTCCCGGCCAGGATTGCCAAGGCCGCTGCCACAAAGGCCCAGAGGGGGAGAAACCATGCGGCCCAGGAAAACGCCTTGAAAAGGGCTGTTCCGGGTATCCCCGGCACAGACAGAGGATCCATGAGGGACGAGCCCAGGAACAGGATCAGCAATAGCCCTGCAGCGAGGAGGACGCCCCCCAGTGCCGCGAACGCAAGCATGCCACCTATTCCTTTTCCCGAAACACCATTGCCATCCATGCGAACCACCTCTCGTCACCTATCGGCGGGTTCAGGGTCCGGGGAAAGCCAAGACGTGCCGGGGCTGATTGCCGAGGGGCACCCCAATTCACTATTATCGAACGAAGGCAGCAGACAGACAAGGAAGCTCGGGCCCTGTCCCGGAAGGAACAACAATGATCATTGAGAAGAATCGTGTCGTATCCCTCGACTACAAGCTCGTCGATGACGATGGAGAGCTCATCGATTCCTCCGACGCCGGAGAACCGCTTGTCTACCTCCACGGCAGGGGCAATATAATCGCGGGCCTCGAGAAACACCTCGAGGGCAAGAAGGCCGGAGACGCGGTCAAGGTCGTGATCGCTCCCGCGGACGGCTACGGCGAACGTGACGAGGAACTCCTGTTCACCGTCGGCAAGGACGAATTCGACGGGAGCGAGATTGCCGTTGGCATGCAGTTCGAGGCCCATGGTGAGGATGGGGCGCAGATCGTCACGATAGTCGGCATAGATGGCGACGAGGTCAAGGTCGATGCCAACCACCCGCTCGCGGGAGAAAACCTCCATTTCGACGTCAAGGTCGTCGAGGTCCGCGAAGCTTCCGGGGAGGAAGTCGAGCACGGCCACATCCACGGAGCCCACGGCTGCGGAGGCGAGTGCGGCGAGGGAGGCTGTGGAGACGACTGCGAGTGCGGCGAGGGAGGCTGCGGAGACGACTGCGACTGCGGCAAGCATTGACCCTTCGGGGCGGCTTCCCGAGTCCGCCCCTGGGGCCTTCTTATCCTAATTATGAGGATGAGACCCCGTCTTCGTTTTCAGGCTCTCGCCTGGTGGCGACGTGGTTCTCCCCGCCCTCGGCTCCGAAGGCGAAGGGATTCCATGAGCCGGTGCCGACCATGTCGATGCCCTCCCGGCGCTTGAGCGCTCCACAGACGGCAACCGTAACAGGTGTGAGGATCGTCTCGATGGCCGTCTTGATGAGCCACTGGGATATGATGAGGCTTGCCATGAGGCTTGCCGGGAAGACACCGAGGGCAGTGGCGACCGATACGAAAAGCAGGGTGTCGAGGAACTCGCCTATCAGGGTCGAGGCGACCGTGCGGAGGGCGAGCCATCGATGCGAGGGATCCCACCGTACCATCCAGACCTTCATGCGGGCAAGGACAAAATCGTTGGCGAAACTGCCTACCCAGAAACCAGCGAGCGAGGCGATGACGAGGCCCGGAACCGCCCCGAGAACCATCGCGAATTCCCGCTGATTGCTGAAGTCCGGGCTGAAGGGCAGGGCTACGGCCAGGCTGAACAGAAGGGCCGCGAGCGCGTTCATGGCGAATCCGTACCAGATGACGCGCCGCGACACCGCGAAGCCGAAGACCTCGGTCAGCACGTCCCCGAAGATGTAGGTCAGGGGGAAGAGCAGCAGCGTTCCGAGATCGGTGGAGACCGTGATTCCTGACAACTGGAAGGATATGAACTTCTGGGCGACGATGTTGGAGACAAGGATGAGTCCCACGAAGGCCGCGATCACCGGTTCGAGCAGGCTGAAGGGCCTGGGCTTGCTGTCGTTCATGCAACCTCACCTATGAGCAGCGCCGGGTCCGACCGACCTGCGGTGGAACCCGGCGCCCCTTCATGAACTTATAAACCTAATTACGACAGACCAGTGATCATCCCCGTCGTCGTATCGATGTCCATGCCGATGTATCCGGGCCTGGAACCGAGGCCGGGCATGGTGTTTATCTCACCGGAGAGTGGATAGATGAAGCCCGCACCAGCGGCAAGGCGCACGTCGGTGATCGGGAAGACATAGCCCTTCGGACGCCCCTTCCAGTTCGGATCGTGGGAGAAGGAGTACTGCGTCTTGGCCATGCATATCGGCAGGCCGGCATAGCCGAGATCGGAAAAGGAGGCGAGGGCCTTTTCCGCGTCGGGCGTGTAGCTCACGCTGTCGGCGCCGTAGACCTCGGTGGCAAGCCTGCCGATCTTGTCCTTCAGGGGCATTTCCGAGCTGTAGAGGAGCACGGGTTTCGAGGGCTGGTTTGCGGCCTTGTCCACAGCCTCGGCGAGCTTCGCCGCCCCTTCGCCGCCATTGGCCCAATTGGTTGAAACGACCGCGTCGAAGGCGCCCCCCTTGAGGGCACCCTCGCGGATGGTCTGGCGCTCGGAGTCCGTATCGGTGGGGAAGGCGTTGATGCAGACGACGGCGGGTAGGCCGAACTTGCGGACGACCTCCAGGTGACCCTCGAGGTTGCAGAGGCCCTTTTTCACGAGCTCGACATTTTCCTGGGTGTAGGCTGTCGCAAGCGGCTTTCCGGGTGTGACCTTGGGTCCGCCGCCGTGCATCTTCAAGGCGCGCACGGTGCACACGATCACCACGGCATCGGGCATCATCCCCGAGGCGCGGCACTTGATGTCCATGAACTTCTCGAAGCCCA
>JBMOIK010000313.1:0-5132 GCA_049317365.1 Rectinemataceae bacterium
TCGCCCTTGGCGCCTGTGTACATGACATCGATGCCGAGGACCTTGACACCCTTCTCGCCGCAGTAGTCCACGAGACTGCCACCGACTTCCGCGTTCACATTGAAGTCGACAATGATCTGCGCTCCCTGAAGGAGCATGTTGTCCACGTTCGGGAGGATCTTCTCGACGTCGAAGTTCGACTCGGCCACGATGAGCTTGACCCCGGCCTTGTCGGCGGCCCGCTGCATGCTTTCACCGACCTGGCGGAGGAAATCGACTGTGGTCGAACCGTTGTTGAAACCGATGATGATCTGGTTGTTGGGAATGGCCAAGGCGCCACCCACCCCAATCAACCCGATCAATGCAATTGCCAATAGCTTCTTCACTCCTGCCTCCTGTAAAGATGTGCGATCTATTCAAAAAGCCCCACCGAAGGAAAGGCCCCTGAACCAAGGAAAATACCCGAACGACATCCCCGACGACAGCCCACGACTAAAGTGGCGCTGGAACAGGATCGTCCCGCATGGCAGCCTGATGGAATCATTCCCATGAGGAAGCTCCCATTTTGAATACACTATTGGGTCGTTTCCCAAATCTGTCAAATGGAGTTTTCGGGAAAAAGGATGGACTATTGCTTCCGCTGCTGAAACCTGGCCTGGCTGCAGGATAGCCCTGGGACCAGGGCCAAATCCATGTTGAATCACGCCGATTGAGCATTGACAAATGGCAAATCGCACAGCTAAATTGCCGCCGGTCGGGGATCGATCCCATGGAATCGATCCCATCCATCCTATAGTGGCCTCATAATTTGGAAGTATAGAGGTTTCAGAATGCCCACGATACTTGACGTCGCCGTTCATGCAGGAGTCTCAAAGACGACGGTATCACGCTACCTGAATGGCCAGGGTCCCATCAGCCAGGCAACAGCTGAGAGGATACGGGCCACGATAAGCAGGCTTCAGTATTCCCCGAACCATTTCGCACAGGGCATGCGGACCAGCCGGACCAAGACCATCGGCATAGTGATCCCGGATTACACCAATCCCTTTTACCCCGAGCTTCTCAAGGGGATTGAGGACTATGCGCGGGTCCATGGCTACGTCACACAGCTGTCGAGCACCCATGCCGATCCGGCCTCCGAACTGGAACGCCTCAGGGAAATGGTCAGGCGCCACATCGATGGGATAGTCTTCTGCAGCTACGGCCGCTCGAAGCGGGATATCGATTATCTTGTCGAAATAGCCGACCGGACACCCGTCGTTGTCATGGATCCCCTGGTAAGGAAGGAAGCCCTTTCCTACGTCGTCACGGCGGGCAGGGCCGCAACCAGGGAAGCCGTCTCCTACCTCGTTTCAATAGGCCGGAAAAGGATCGGCTACATCAAGGGACCCTCGAAGCGTTTCGCGACCAACGACCGCTTCGAGGGCTATAAGGACGGATTGGCCGCGCAGGGGCTTCCCTACGATAAGGCCTTGGTGGTCGAAGCCGATTTCTCCCTCAGGTCCGGATACGCCGCCGCAGAGGCCTTGTTGAAAAGTGGCCTGCCGCTCGACTCGGTCATGACAGCCACTGACTTGATGGCCATCGGGGCGATAAAGGCCTTGAACCATCACCGTGTCGCCATCCCCCAGCGCGTCGCGGTTGTGGGATTCGACGATATTTCGCTGTGCAGGATAGTCGAGCCCTCGTTGACGACCATCGCACAGCCGATCAACGCCCTCGGGACAGAAGCAGCAAAGATCATAATTGACGCTATAAATTCGGGAAACCTGGAGAAGAGGCAGATTTCAATGGAAGGCAGGCTGATCGTCAGGAAGTCCTCGGATCCGGACTATCAGGATGAATTCCCGTCGGAAACGGCAAGCTTCGGTATCCATTGAATCGCGACCCCGATGCAGGGGCCTTGATCTATGCCTAATTGGAGGTTGTATGCTGCCGAGAGAGCGGGTTCTCATGGCCATGGGCAGGGGCGGCAAGCCCGACAGGGTGCCTTTCGAGATAAGCTGGGGTGCCTTCACCCCGATGCTCATGAAGACCTACAGACAGGAAACCGGCAGCGACCTGGAGCCGGACGACTATTTCGATTTCGACACGAGGTACCTTCGGCCCCTGCCCACATCAGCTCCCACGGATTTCAGCTGCTACTTTCCGGACGTGGAACTGGATGCCGATGCTTCCTTCGATGAATGGGGGATAGGAAGCGTTCCCACCCGCTTCGAGATACCCGATTTCAAGTACCACCCCCTGGCGACGATGTCCACTGTAAAGGAGATCGAATCCTACCAGTGGCCCGATCTTGATGACGAGCGGCGGTATTTACCGCTCAAGGAGAAGATCGATGCCTACCATGCCCGGGGCTATGCTGTCAGCGCGGACATGTACCAGACCATTTTCGAGACTGCCTGGCTCATGCGCGGCATGGAGAACCTGCTGACTGATTTCATCCTGAATCCAGAGATTGTCGAGGCCATAGTCGGGCGGATGACCAGCCTGCGTGTGGCCCAGGCCGAGTTCTTCGCCAGGCTCGGTGTCGACATCATCCGCCTGGGCGATGATGTCGTGACGCAGCGCGGACTCATGTTTTCCAGGGAGAGCTACGGGAAATTCCTCAAGCCAGGGTTGAGGGCCATCGTCGATGCCGCGAAAAAAGCCAAGCCCTCTGTGCTCGTGTTCATGCACTGCTGCGGGAAGGTCGAGGAAGTCATCCCCGATTTCATCGAATGCGGGATCGACATCCTCAACCCGATCCAGCCGGAGTGCAACGATCTCGGATTCATCGAAAGGACCTTCGGGAACGACATCGCCTTCTGGGGTGGGATAGGGGTCCAATCCGTCATGCCCAACGGCAGCCCGGCAGACGTGAAAAACGAAGTGGCACGGGTCCAGGGAATCCTCGGCAGGAAGGGGCATTGGCTGGCGGCACCGGCCCATATCCTCGATCCCGCGATTCCCTGGGAAAATGTCATCGCCTATGTCGAGGCGGTACGCGGCGCTACCTATGTCCAGTAGGCACACCTGAGGAGAGCAAGATGACCCACCGAGAGCGAGTAATGCATTGCTGCGAGCGGAGCGGCTACGACCGCATTCCGATCAAGCACGAGGGGACCCCCGAGGTGAACGGGGAGCTCAGGAAGCACTTTGGCCTCAAGAACGACGAGCAGCTCATGATCGTGCTCGGCGACGACTTCCGCTACGTCGAACCCCGCTACGTCGGGCCGGAGCTCCGGACCTTCCCGGACGGGAGCGTCGAGGGTTACTTCGGCGAACGCTATATCTATGTCCAGTTCGACGGGGGAAAATACCTCGAATCGGTCTACAAGCCCTTCGCCGGCATAGAGGACCTGAAAGACCTCGATCGTTCCCACTATCCGAGCGCCGATTGGTTTGACTATTCAGGCTTGGCCAGAGAAGCATCCACACTGTGCGAACAGGGCTACGCCATCTGCATTGGCTCGGCAGGTGACATGGACTTCATCAACTCCATAGCCCGGGCCCGTGGCTTCGAGCAGGTCCTGATGGACCTCATAGACGACAGCGAAGTCTACCTCGACATCATGCAGGCCCGCTTCCGCTTCTATTTCGAGATGCACGAGCGGATCCTGAAGGAGTGCGGGGGAATGGTCGACTTCGCCCATGTGGGCGACGATCTTGGAAACCAGCTTGGCCCGATGATCTCCATGGAGATATTCGACCGACACCTCGCCCCGAAGTACGCCGAGTACTTCCGGATGGTCCATTCCCATGGTGCCCGCACCATGATGCACATGTGCGGCACCGTATGGCCCTTTCTCGACCGCCTGATCGGACTTGGCCTGGATGTCTACGATGTCGTCCAGCCGACGACCCCCGAAAACGACATAGGGTCCCTTCGCGACCGCTTCGGTTCGAGGCTGCTCTTCCAGGGCAGCATGGACGTCCAGCGGGAACTGGCCTTCGGGACCCCGGCAGAGGTCGAGCGCGAGGTCGAGCGGCGTCTGGCGCTCTTCCCGAAAGGCGGCCTCATACTTGGGCCTTCGCATGCGGTTCAGGCCCGATCGCCGGTCGAGAATGTCGTTGCGATGTACAGGAAGGCAGGGACGCTTATGAATCCCATCGAGCCCTGGGTCTTCGAGGTAGCTGGAGCGGAATCGACGGCGATCAGCATGTCGAAGCTTTTTTAGCAGAAAGCCCCGCTTCCACCTGATGGAAGCGGCATAGAATAAAGTGTTTCCTGCAGAATTCAAGAGATTCCAATCAGGTTCAATCACCGATGACGCTTTTCTGCTTGACGAGAAGCCTGAAGTGACTGAATATGGGCCAATCGAAGAAACAGGGCCCGAGGCCCTGAAATGTTTCCAGGAGGCAGTCGTGAAGAAGATTTTCTTGATCCTGATGACGCTGGTCGTACTCGCCGGCGCCACGCCGCTGTTCGCCCAGAAGACCTATAAGGTCGGCGTAATCCCGAAGTTCATCGCCGAGGATTACTTCATTGCCTGCGAGCGCGGTTTCCGCCAGGCAGAGAAGGAAATCGGCAATCTCAAGGTAGACTGGATCGGCGACCCCATGTCCCAGACCTCGGCAGCCAACCAGAAAAACTACATCCAGGGCTTTATCGACAAGCGCTACGACGCCATCCTCGTGTCGGCCCTCGATCCCGAAAGCTATGCCGATACCCTCAAGGCCGCCCGCGCCAAGGGCATCAAGATCATCACCTGGGATGCCGACGTGAACGTCGGAGCCCGTGACTACTTCGTCAACCAGGTCATCAGTGAGCAGATCGCCATCCAGCTCCTCAAGGGCCTCGCGGGCGACCTGACCGGCTACTCGGCTTCCAACAAGGCGACAATCGCCCTCGTGTCCACCACCAACGACTCGCCGAACCAGAACGCCTGGCTCAAGGCCATCATCGACGAGTACAAGAGCAAGGCCTCCGCCGAGTACAAGCATATCAACCTGATGGCCAGCGCCGACGAGATCGTCTACGCCGGAAACGACCAGGGCACCGCAGACGAGAAGATCAAGTCCCTCCTCTCTGCGAACGCCAGCATCAAGGGTATCATCGCCCTCTCCTCCAACACCGTCCCGGCAGTATCCTCGGCCCGTGACCAGCTCGGCATCAAGGACGCGATCAAGATCGTCGGCGTCAGCGTTCCCGAGTCCTCCAGGAAGGATAT
>JBMOIK010000314.1:0-5123 GCA_049317365.1 Rectinemataceae bacterium
TCGCCCAGCACCAGTGGCGCGCCCTCGGGCTCGCCGCTCGCCGCCAGCGAGTCGATGCGCAGCTTCAGGATACCAAGCCGCTCGGTCGCATCGCTCTGCAGCTTGACGACCTCGGCATAATGGCGGGGAACTATCCTTACAAGTCCATGTTTCTCCAGGTTCCGCAAGGCCTCGCGGACTGGCGTCCGGGAGACCTCGAAGTACTTGGCGATCTGCTCCTCGGGTATCCTCTCTCCGCCCAGTATCTCCTTGTTCAGGATCATTTTCTTTATATAATGGTAGATTATCTCGCCGATTCCACGTTTCTCCATCGGCTTCCCCTCAGTGGCCATCGCTGCGCTCCAGGTCTCCGGGTCCAGGGAAAAGGATGAAATCGTTGGAAGCCCGGATATGCCGCCTCATGTGCCCGATCGCGCCTTCGAGGTCCCCTTGCCGTAGGCAATCGAGGATGCCCACGTGCATCGCCAGTATGGGCAAGATACGGTCTTTTTGCGAATACTCCATGCTTCGCAGCAGTTGCACTTTGGAATTGATTTTCTTATACGCCTCATAGAGGAAGGGATTGCCCGAGCGGCGGGCCAGCTCAAGATGCAATTGACCGTCGGTCTCGTAGAGATCGACGAGGTCATTCCTGTCCAGGGCCAGGATGCACTGTTCATGAAGTTCCATAAGCTCATCATGGTCTTCGTCGGTGAAATGCGGGGCATTTTCCATGAGCGAGACGATCTCCAGCTCCGTCCTCACCTGGATCAGGTGCAGCGCGTCCAGTTCCGACATCGCTATGATCCTGGTTGAATGATGCTTGACCTTTTCCACTATTCCATCCGCGTTCAGCATCTGGATGGCTTCCCGTACAGGTGTCCTGCTGACCTGATACCTTTGGCAGAGTTCGCTTTCCACGAGCATGCTGCCCAGCGCGATTTCCTTCCGCAGAATGTCCTGCTTGATCTGTCTATAGACTTGCTCCGACAGGTTGGCAAGCTGCAGAAGGGCCTTCCCTTTGCTGTTTAGATCCAAGATTCAGACTCCTTGAGGCACTCATGCAGCTTTCCCGCTTCCCCATTTCTATCTTTCTTTACATTGTACTCAGTATACCTCAATGAGTCTGGTACGAGGCAATCCCCAAAAAAAGTCTCACGCAGGACCTGCCATGTCATCCTCCCCTGAGGCCTCAGCACGTGTAAGGTATAAATAAATAAATACCGAATAAAGAGTTAGCCAGCTTTTTCGTTGAGGACGGAGACTATTGTGCTTGACAAAAAGAAGAGCCGCGCTTTAATACTGTATACAGTGCACAGGACACCTTGCTGATTTCCACACGGAAGAGGAGCCAAAAGCGGTGACAGGCCAAGCGGGAAAGAAAAGCATTCTGCGTTCGATGATCGAGCAAACCGAATTCATCCTCGTCATCATGATCGTGGTCATGTGCATCCTGCTCAGTCAGCTCAACGAGGGGTTTTTCACCTCGGCGAACTTCCGCTCCATGTCCCGGGGCTTTGCCATCGAGGGCTTCACCCTCATCGGAATGTGCTTCCTCCTTGTCACGGGAACCTTCGACATTTCCGTGGCCTCGGTCATGGCCATGGCTGGATATGTGTTCACGTCTTTGGCTGTGGCTGGGCTGAACGCCTGGCTCGCCCTGCCTGCCGCGATCCTGGTTGGCTGGGCGATCGGTTCCTGCAACGGCTTTATCATCACCCGGCTCAGGGTCAATGCCTTCATCGCCACCCTGGCCACGATGACGATAGTCCGGGGGGTCGTGCTCTCCATCTCCCAGGGCAATCCCATCCGGCTCGCCACGCCGGAATTCGGCCAATTCAGCTCCGCAGCCATAGGCGGCGTGCCGGTGATGTTCATCCTCCTGGTACTTACGGTCGCAATCCTTGACTTCATGCTCCGCAAGGTGCGCTGGTTCCGGCAGCTCTATTTCATCGGAGGAAACGAGAACTCCGCGGAGCTTACGGGAATCAATGTAGCCAGGATGCGCTTTATCCTCTTCGGCGTGATCGGCGCCCTGGCGGCCTTGAGCGGTTCGCTCTCCTCCTCCCGGCTGGAGGCCTCGGTGCCGAACGCCTATGTCGGAACGGAAATGAAGCTGATGGTCGCCTGCGTCATCGGCGGCTGCTCCCTGAACGGCGGAAGGGGAACCCTCCTTGGCGCGGCACTGGGGCTGGCCTTCCTGTTCCTGCTCGACAACGGAATGATCATGATGGGAATCGACATCTACTGGTTCCAGGGAATCCTGGGAGTATTCCTAATTGGTGTTATTTTGGTAAACACCGTTTCTGCGGGCTCTTTCGGGCGGAGGGGAAGGGGCCTCGGGAAGTCAAGGCAAGGCTAAAGGCCCGCATGGATCGGGCAGTCATCGTAAAGTCGGATCGAAGTCTTAAAGGAGGACGGACAATGCAGAGGAAAAGTCTCGCGGTTCTGGTGCTCGGTTTGGCGATGGGGCTCGTTGGAGTCATGAATGGCGGCGCACAGACCAGGACGCCGGCGTTCGCCATCAACGGGGAAATCGCCTATGTGGCCTATTACACGACGGTTCCCTATTGGAATGACGGCCTAAGGGGAATGGAAGCCGCAGCTGCCGAACTGGGCATCAAATTCGACCGGACCAAGAATTTCTACGGCCCCACCGATGGCAGCGGCTCCGAGCAGGCCCGCATCATCGATGAACTCGTAGCCAAGGGTGTCAAGGGCATCATCGTCTCCCCGGCCGACAACAACTCGATCCTGAGTGCCTGCGAGAACGCGATGAAGCACGGGATCCCGATCATCACCGTCATCAGCGGCATGTCCAACCCAGCCACCTATTATGGCGAACTGGGCGCCTCGAACTTCAACGTCGGGGTCACCGGCGGGAACTACGCGGCGAAGCTGGTCAACGGAAAGGGCAAGGTCGGAATCCTCACGATTCCAGGCGTTCCGGTGCACGACCAGCGGGCGCAGGGCTATGTGCAGACACTGGCCAAGTACCCCGGCATCAAGGTCCTGCCCCTCGTCAACACCGACGCCGACCCGGCCAAGGGCCAGGAGAGGGCAGCTGCCCTGATCCAGGCGAACCCCGACCTGAATGTCCTGATCGGCACGGACTCCGTGGGCGGAGCGGCGGCGGCCAGGGCGGTCAAGGAAGCGGGCAAGGTCGGAAAGATCGTAGTAATTGGCATGGATCGTGACAAGGACCTGCTTGGGTACATCAAGGACGGCATCGTCACCGCCTCGGTGGCATCCAAGTCCTTCAGCACCAAGTGGGTTGCCATGCATTACATGTACTGGATCCTGGCTGACAAGATGCAGGACATCGGCCCTGGCATCACTGACGTGGCCAACAGGATCCCGCCGATCCCCCTCGTGACCGACACAGGCACGATGGTGATCGACAAGAGCAACGTAGACCTGTTCATCAAGGCCCTTTCCAAGAAATGACCTGACCTGGGGCCACCCCGCGGCTGTGCGCCACGGGGTGGTCTCCGGCGTCTTGTCCCTGGGACAGGCGCGGGACGCATCATGGGAGCCTCTGGAAACGGGCTTCAAAGTGGCTGCTGTCCTTTAAACCGAGGATGAAGGTCGCAGAATGGAAACTGACGGTGTGCTGTCGATACGGAACGTATCCAAGCGTTTTGGCGGGACTCAGGCCCTGGACGGCGTGTCCTTCGATGTCCAGAAGGGCGAGATACACGCCTTGCTCGGAGAGAACGGCGCCGGCAAATCCACCTTGATCAAGATCATCTCGGGAGTAGTGCAGAAGGACAGGGGATCGGTCTTCCTGGATGGCCGTGAACTCAGGGTCCGGAACGCACAGCAGTCACGCGAGCTTGGGATCAATGTGGTGTACCAGGAACTGGCCCTGATCCCGGACCTCTCCGTCGCCGAAAACATCTTCGCCTCCAGCGTGAACATGAACTCCATGAAACTCATGAAAGTCGGGAATCTGGGCAGCGACGTGATGTCGATCGTTGAGATGCTGGATATCGACCTGCGGACCCCGGTAAGGAACCTGGGCATAGGCGCCCAGCAGATGGTGGAGATAGCCGGGGCGATCTCGAGGAAATGCAGGATACTGATCCTGGACGAGCCGACCGCCTCGCTGACCAACGAGGAAGTGAAGATCCTCTACCGCATCATACGAATGCTCAAGGGTCTGGGCGTAATCATCATCTTCATCAGCCACAAGCTTTCCGAGGTCTTCGACATCGCGGATCGCGCCACAGTGATGAAGGATGGAAGGTATGTTGCGACAGACGAGGTGGGTAACCTTGACGAAAATTCCCTCATAAAGCTTATGACCGGACGGGACCTCCACGACATGTATCCGCCCAAGGGCGACAATCCTGGCTCCCTCGCGCTCGAGGTCGGGGATTACAGCGGCCCGGGATTCCAGTCGGTCAATTTCAGCCTCCGCGAGGGGGAAATCCTCGGCATGGCCGGGTTGACCGGCGCAGGAAGGACCGAGCTTTGCACTACGTTGTTCGGAGTGCAGCCATCCACGGGTGGATCGCTTCGCCTCTTCGGGAAGGATTTCGCTCCCCGCGACGTGCTCGCCGCCATGCGGGCGGGCATCGGCTATCTGCCGGAGGACAGGAAGCAGACCGGCGTCTTCATGCAGATGGACATCAGGGAAAACACCGTTGCGGCGACCATAGATGGCATTGCCCGACATGGGATCCTCAGTAGTGCCAGGATCAACGAGTGTGCACGGGAAATGATCGGAAAGCTCAGCGCCAAGACCGGCTTGCTTCGGGACAGGATACTCTCCCTGTCCGGAGGGAATCAGCAGAAGATCGTGCTGGGTCGATGGCTGCTCGCGAATCCTCGAATACTGATCGTCGATGAACCCACCCGAGGCATCGATGTGGGAGCGAAATTCGAGATCTACCAGATCCTTCGCACTCTCGCCAGGAGCGGCATGGCGATCATCCTGATCTCCTCCGAGTTGCCGGAAATAATAGGAATGAGCGATCGCATCCTGACCCTCTACAAGGGAAAGGTTTCCATGGAGATCGATTGCCACGATCCCCACCTCGAGGAAAAGATCGGCTGTGGCATCATGGGATCGCCCTTCCGTAACCCCGCTGAGGCAAGAGCATGAAGGAGCCCCAGCCCAGCCCGCAGAGGGCAAAAGG
>JBMOIK010000315.1:0-5120 GCA_049317365.1 Rectinemataceae bacterium
AAGGGATCCGGTGCGGCCAGTGGCGCCAGCGGGCAGGCTGCGGCTATGGGCAACCAGGCTGCGGCGGCGGGCAACCAGGGCGGGGCTGCCAGTGCTGCCAGCGGGCAGGCTGCCTCCTCTCAGGGACGGCAGGGAAGCCAGACCGGGGGCCAAAGTGGGGCGCCAGGGGCCAGCGGACAGAGCGGCGGACAGGGTGGGGGCCGGCGGTCGGCGAACATACCCGTACAGGTCGCCGTGATTCCCTCGGGAACCCTCCTCGCTGACCGGGACACAGCCGGCGTGCTGACGCCAGCAATCCAGAGCTCCATCGCGGTACCGGTGGCTGGCATCGTCGCGAGGGTCCTCCTGGGCCCAGGCGACTGGGTCAAGGCAGGAACTGTCGTCGTCCAGCTCGACGACTCGCTGCTCCGGATCGCGGCCGCGAATGCGAAGGCTGCTGTCGATACGGCGAAAATCAACCTTCAGACCACCCAGGGCAACGCCACCGACTCCCTGCCGCGCTTCCAGCTCCAGGTCGACTCGGCCCAGGCATCGGTCAATTCTGCACAGCGCAACTACGATTCCCAGAAAGCGCTTTTTGACCTCGGCGGCCTTTCCGCCTCAGCCCTCGATACCGCTGGCGGGCAGCTTGCCACGGCCAGGGCCAACCTCGAGACCGCGAAGCTCGCCCTTGACCAGGCCAGGAAGGGCATCGCCACAACCCCAGGCCAGAACGTCGATGCCCTCAAGATCGCGATCATGACAGCCCAGAACAACCTCGACCAGGCGAAGTACAACCTGGACCACGCGGCTATCAAGGCTCCCTTCGCCGGGCAGATTGCTACCATGAACGCCAGTCCCGGCATGTACCTGGGACAGAATGCGGCGGCCTTTGTCCTCGTAAGCCTGGAGCGGCAGGTGTCCTTCAGCATCGCGCCCTCCGACGCCCTTGCCATGCGGAAGGGCATGGCCCTGACCTGGGAGATCGCGGGAAAGACCTATCCCATCACCCTCAAGCAGGAACCCTCGACCCCGATCAACGGTTCCGTGCCGCTGACCGCAAAGCTCGACGAGCTTAGCAGCCTGCCCTTTGGTTCCATCGGCAACGTGAGTTACCTCGTAGAGCTCGCCAGGGGTCCGATAGTCCCCCTGACAGCGGTGGCGACCCTTGAAAACCAGAACTATGTCCTCCTGGTCAACGGAGGCAAGGTCGAGACCCGGAATGTCATGGTGATGGCGGAATCCGGCATCCTGGCGGCAGTCACCGGGGTCGCTCCCGGAGCGATGGTCATACTCTCCCCGCCTCCAGGTCTCGTGCCGGGAGCGCAGGTGCAATCCATCACGATGATCTTCCCCCAGACCACGGCCCTCAGGCTCGACGGGGAGCGTCCGGTCCGTGCCGCCGCCGCTGGAGGGAAGTCCGGCGGCCAGCGTGCTGCTGCCCAGGCAGCTGCAGGGGCTGCGACGGGGGCGGCTGCCGGGGCTGCCTCAAGGTCGGCCGCATCTGCGGCAAAAAGCGGCGCTGCCTCAGGCCAGCGACCCGGCGCCAGCCAAGGCGCTGCGGGCGAGGGCCAGCAGGGGCAGCCTGGCCAACAGGGGCAGTGGACGGGGCGGCGACAGGGAGCTCAGGGGAGCTCCGCTGCCCCAGCGAATGCAGGCCACGGCTCCACGGGGGGCCAGTCCGGAGGCCAGCCAGGCCAGGCTCCCTCGCGGGCCCAGACTCCGACAATGACGCCCAGCCCGGCAGTAGTCCCCGGATCAGCCAGCCAGAGCGCAGCCGGTTCGGGAGGCTGAGCATGAGCGTTAAGAGTGTCCGCGACTTCGAGTCGCATGTTTTCAGCAAGGTCAATCCCGCAGTCAAGTTCTCGGTAACGCGTTACGTCCTGGCCATTGGCATCTTCGTTGCGATCGTGGCTTTTGGTTTGGTGTCGGCCACGGGCCTCGGCGTCGACCTGATGCCCTCGGTCCCCATTCCCTCGGTCAACATAAGCATGAGCTATGCCGGTGCCACCCCGGCGGTCATCGACCAGCAGATCACCCAGGTCATCGAAAACGCGGTTTCCACCATCAGCGGCATCACGGACATGAACTCCTCGAGTTCCAACGGGCAGAGCCGAGTGACCCTGGGCTTCTCGGTGGACGCCGATGCGACGGCCATGACCAACCAGGTGGCGTCCATCGTCAACTCCGTGGTCCGCCGCCTGCCTGCGGGTATCCAGGCCCCGACCATCCGCACCTTCGACCCCAATTCCCAGCCCATCGTGGAGTTCGGCGTTACCGGTGGTGGCGCCCCGATGACCGCGGTCGCCGAATGGGTGGAGAACACCCTCTCGCCGACCCTCGAACGCGTTGATGGCGTCGCCAACATAGGGAGCTCAGGCGCCCCTGTCCGGCAGTTCCAGGTCCTCCTCGATCCCAACCTGATGCGCTATTACAACCTTGCGCCTTCCCAGGTCGTGTCGGCCATCACCTCGGCATCGATAAACCAGCCGATAGGCAGCATCACAACCCAGGGCTCCTCCTTCACCTTCACGACCCAGAACGTTCCAGCGGGGCTCGACCAGCTCCGTCGCATCCTTGTGGATTCCACCAGGGGTGTCATCGTCGACGATGTAGCCCAGGTACGCGACTCCTCGTCGAACTCAGGCTATTCCCGTGTCAACGGGATTCCCTGCATCCTCGTCTCGATCCAGCGTACCTCGAACTCCAACTCCGTAGCGGTCGTAGACGCCGTGCGAGCCAAGCTCAAGAGCCTCGTCCTCCCGCAGGGTTTCGGGGTCGTGGTGAGCAACGACAGCACAGGACCCATCCGCGCCTCCATAGAATCCACCTGGAAGGAACTGGCTACCACCCTCGTCGTCGTGGCCATCATCGTCCTCCTCTTCCTCGGCAAGCCCAACACCGCCTTCTCCGTCATCCTGGCCATACCCATCGCCCTGTCGGCGGCCCCGATCCTCTACCGCCTCATGGGCTTCTCCTTCAACCTCGTGTCCCTCCTGGCCCTGATCATCGCAATTGGTGTCGTCGTCGACGACTCGATCGTCATAGCCGAGAACGTCGAGCGCTACCGGAAGATGGGCTTCCCGCTCAAGGAGGCCGTGCTCAAGGGGGCGAGCGAGGTCTTCAGCGCGGTTGTCGCGGCATCCCTCTCCCTCCTGTCGGTCCTCCTGCCTGTGAGTTTCATTGGAGGAATGCTCGGCCGCTATCTCGTCCAGTTCTCGCTCGGCCTCGCGGCGGCCGTGGCCTTCTCCCTTCTCGAGGCGATACTCTTCCTGACGGTGCGCCTTGCCTACACGCCCGAAGGCCGGACCATCGGCTGGCGGGATTTCGGGAGGAGCTTCCTGGCTCCCTGGGCCTCGATGAAGTGGGGTTTTGCCGTGCTCAGGAAGGGGCCGGCCATCCTGGGGGCACTGGCCATCGCGGTGGGTCTGGTGGCCACCAGCCATCTGACCTGGCTTCCTGCCATCCTGGCCTGGCCCCTCGTCCTGGGCATCCTCAAATACTTCCTGACAATTGCCCTGTTCTTCCTCGAGGCCCTTACCGGGACCCTCCACGCCGGCACCGAGTGGGTCGTCGGCAAGGTGGCCGGAGCCTATGTGCGCACCCTCGGGCGCATGCTCAGGCACTCGGCCTTCGTCGTCGCGGGCGTGCTCGCGGTCGTCACCGTGGCCGGATTCCTCGTAGTTCCCAGGATCCCCTTCAACTTCATCCCCTCCTCCGACGGCGGAGTCGTCCAGGCCAACGTCCGCTTCCCTGCGGGCACGCCGCAGGACACTGCCAACAGGGCTGCGGCCATCGTGGAGGCCTTTGTCGCCAGCCGCCCCGAGGTCAGCATCTACCAGACCCAGGTCGGGGGCCAGACCCAGGTGCAGGCCACCCTCGTGCCCGTCGGCAAACGCCCGAACGTGAGTGCCATCGCTCAGACCTGGCGTCAGCAGCTCCAGCCCCTCATCCAGAAGGACTTCCCCAACGCCAGGGTTTCGGTAAGCGCTGGTGGCATCATGGGAGGCGGTGGCGGAGGCATGGGGGGCTTCGGCCAGTCCCAGCTCCAGTTCTCGATCGTGGGGGCCGACTTCGACCTCCTTCGCAGCCGCAGCGCAGCCATCGTGGCAGCGGTCCAGCAGAATCCCTGGGTAGCGGACGCGAATACGAGCCTGACGGAGAGCAACCTGCAAAATGATTTCACGCCGAACACCGCGGCCCTCAAGGGTACGGGGCTGACTGCCCAGGCCATAGCCAACACCCTCCAGACCTACACGAGCGGCACCCAGGCAGGCAATGTCGTCTCGGGAGGTCTGGCCTACCCGATCATGGTGAAGATAGATCCGACCAAGGTGAGCGGCGGGCAGACACTCCTGGATCTTCCCATTTATTCACCAGGTCAGGCGACCACCTACCAGGTGGGGCAGCTCGGCTCCTTTGTGCTCAACCAGTCGCCCACCTCCCTGTCTCGCTACAACCGCCAGTATCAGGGTTCCGTCACAGCCAACCTCAAGCCCGGGGCCCCGACCGCCCTGGAGCTCCAGACGCAGATCACCGCCGAGCTCCAGGCCCAGGGCCTCCTGGACAATGGCCTTTCAGTCTCCTCCGGGAACCGCTTCGGCCAGGCTGCCTTATCGGCGCAGATGGCCTCGCAGGGCTCGGTGATGTTCCTCCTCTCCCTCTTCCTTGCCTACCTTGTCATGGCCGCCCAGTTCAACTCCTGGCGCTATCCCATCTACCTCCTCCTGCCGGTGCCCCTCGCCATCATGGGAGCCCTCATCTTTATTTTTTTCGCAGGGGGCGGGATCGACATCTTCGGGCTCATGGGCTTCCTGATGCTCATCGGCCTGTCGGCCAAGAACGCCATCCTCTACCTCGATTTCGTGGTCGAGCGCCTTGGCAAGATGCCCTTCGACCAGGCTCTCCTCGATGCGGCGAGCCTCAGGTTCAGGCCAATCGTGATGACCACCCTCACCATCCTTGTCATCAGCTTCCCCCTCATGTTTTCCGGAGGGCAGGGCTCGGAGTTCGGCCAGCGCATGGGCATCGTGATGCTCGGCGGCATCCTGTCCTCCGCCGTGCTCACCTTCTTTATTGTGCCCGCAGCCTTCTGGCTCTTTGAGCGTAACCGCCACGGAAACTTCAATACATCCAAAGCC
>JBMOIK010000316.1:0-5116 GCA_049317365.1 Rectinemataceae bacterium
GGACCTTGGAAACGGTCACCGGCAGTGTCGCCATCGTTCCCACGTACTTCTGGACCCTCGCCAATTCATCAGTTGCCACGATCCCGTTCCTTCCTGAGAATCTCGATGAGGCGGGCGAGTTTCGCTGAAACCTTGACGCCAGCTATCTCGACGGGATTCCCCTGGTCGTCGAGCCGCAGGGAGGCTGCATCCTTTGGAAGGTGGTGGGGGAATTCGATTGTGGGGGGCGGGGAGCGCCGGTCGGTGGGAAGGCGGCGGTCGGATTCCAGGCGCCTCTGCTGCACATCGCTGCGGTCCTTGTCCTCGTAGCGGCGCTCCTGGATTGTCCGCCGGTCGTATTCCTTGCGGCGGTCAACAGGCGAGCGCCTCGGATCAAAGGGGCGGAGTGGCGGCGGACTCGAAGGAGCCCTCGGGTGAAGACGGAGTCCCTCGGCCCTGGCCATGAGTCCCTCATGGCGATCCTCGACCGGTATCCCTTCCCTGGCTTTCTCGAGCTGATCGATGAGATGGTCGAGTCGCTCCTTGACGCCGCTTATCTCGAATTCGCCTTGTTTGCCCGAAGGCAGGACTTCGAGGAGATCCTTGAGGTATTCCAATAGTCCCTTGGTCCGCTCCGCCAATTGATGCTTCGTGCCGGGGCCAGGCTCCTGCTGCACTTCATCGTAGAAGCCTGACTCCTCTTCGGCGGGCAGGTCAGGTGGGGGCTGCTCCGCTACAACAGCTTCCTCAGGCAGCTCCTGGGCTGGGCTGCCCTCTTCAACAAGTGGCTCAGGAGCAGGCTCTTCCCATGGATCCTCGGCTGCAGCCTCGAGCATTCCTTCAGGATCCTCGGTGGGTCCATCGACCTCATCCTCTTCGACAAGCAACTCGCCAGCAGGGGCCTCGTCTGGAGGTCCATCATCGGAAGTCTCGGGCTCGTCAGGTTGCGAGAGCATGTGGTCGACTTCCTCCAAGGGAAGGGCTGGCTCTGGCTCGACCTCAGGCTCAAATTCAGGTTCAGGTTCTAGCTCGATCTCAGGCTCTGGTTCAGGCTCTGGTTCAGGTTCTGGTTCTGGTTCTGGTTCAGGCTCTGGCTCGATCTCGGGCTCTAATTCGGGCTCAGGCTCTAGCTCGATCTCAGCCTCTAATTCGGGCTCAGGCTCTAGCTCGATCTCAGCCTCTAATTCGGGCTCAGGTTCAGGTGGCGGCGGTGGTGGCGGCGGTGGCGGTGGCGGAGCAGGGTGGCTCTCTACCGGGAGCAGAAGCTCCTCTTCCTCTGGCAGGGCCAAGGCAGCAAGTCTTCGCGGCGGTTCCTTATCAAAGTCCTTGAAAGCAGGCTCCACTTCCTCCGTAAGCTCTTCGCCAAGCTCTTCCGTCCGCTCGTCGAGGAAGAGCATCTCCTCCTCTTCGGGGACCTCGAGGGGGTCCATGTGGTTGGCTGAAACAAAGGGCATGAGGAGGATGTCATCGTCTTGATTGCCGGAAACAGCCTCGATAATCGCGGACTCGGGGGCCCTGCCCTTGGCGAGGGAGTCGCGGAGCACCCCGATATTCCGATCCATCGCGGATTTCATTCCCGACCCATACTGGCGGACTGCGTTCTCATAGATACCGATGCCGGAGAGTATCTGATCGACCGAAGCCCCGTCTCCGTTCCCGACACCGGAGTGGGAGCCCCGGATGTTTACGAGGCGTTCGGCGGCGCTGACAGCCTTCCCGCGCTCGCCAAGGGCGTTCCAGACTGTCGAAAGCTCAAGCTGCACCTCAGGATCGTTTGGTCTCATGACCTCGAGGTCGAGGAGCGTGGCCTTCGCGCCTTCCCAGTCGCCCTTTTTCTCGCGCGTCCGCGCCAATTCAAGGCGGGCTCGGCTGTCATCGGGCTTGGCGCGCAGGTAATTGAGCAACTCGGCCTCAGCCCGTTCAAAATCGCCTCGTTCGGAGGCGATCCGCGCCAGATCGACACGGAATCCGACCTCATTGGGATCGAGGGAAAGGATTTTCTCGTAGATCTTCCCTGCGCGCTCCGAATCTCCGAGTCGTTCGACGAGGCCTGCATAGGGCTTGAGGGCCTTGAGCGAATCGGGCTTGCGCCTTAGTAGCTGCTCGAGAACCTCCTTGGCCTCGGGGTAGCGGCCAAGGTTCTCGAGGAGGGAAGCAAGATGGATGCGAAGGTCGTCATTGTCGGGCATGAGCTCGACGAGGCGCTGGATCTCCTGGAGGGCCGCGTCCCAACGCCCTGCTTTCTCGAGGACTTCCTCGATGTTGAGGGCGGCGCGGACAAAGCCTGGATCGATCTCGAGGGCCTGGCGGAACCAGCTTATGGCCTCCTCGGTCCGACCCTCAGCCGAGTGGACAAGCCCAATGTTGTTCATCGCCTCGATGTTTTTCGGCTCGATGGAAAGGACCTGGGTGAAGAGGTCGAAGGCCCGCCGGTTCTTGCCAGCACCCAGAAGGGCGACCCCGTAGCGGTTCATCGCCTCGACCCAGCCAGGTCTCCCTTTCACGGCCTTCTCGTACTCAACGAGGGCTTCCTCGTGCTTGCCCAAGGCGTCAAATGCATAACCGAGGTTGTAGTGGAAGGAGGGGTAGTTCGGATCGACCGCGAGACCTTTCCAATAGATGCGGACCGCCTTGTCTGGGTCACCCATCTGCCGATAGATGCCTCCAAGGTTGTTGTAGGCAAGGACATGTCCCGGATCGAGCTCGATGGCTTTGGCGAAGGCCATCTCTGCGCCCTTTAGGTTGCCTGTCTGGCGGTAGGAGTTGCCGAGGTTGAACAGGACTTCTGCATTGCCCGGATCAAGGTCCAGCGCCCGTTCGAGGACGCCGATGGCCTCCATGATCTTGCCGAGCCGGAGATAGACAATGCCCAGGTTGAGGAGGGATTCCACATTGTCCGGTTCGCGGGACAGGATACTTGTGAAGGCTCCGAGGGCATCCTGGGCCCGGTCCGAGCGGAGGTACACCGTCCCGAGGAGGATGCGGGCTTCCATTGAGTCCGGATTTTCCATCAGGAACTGCCGGGCCAGACGCTCGGCTTCCTCGAAATCCCGAAGCCGCATGGCGCTTCGCGCCCGGTCAAGAGGCGAGTTTATGGATGGCTTACTCGGACTCATGGGGCCGTCCTCGAGGGTCGGGCGGAGACTTCCTGGGAGAATTCTCCGGCCCTGGCCGTTGGATCGCCTCCGGCCACCCTGCGGGCGGCTGCATCGTACGAGGCTACTGCAAGATAGTATAGCTTCCCGTTCGCCAGCCCGCTCAGGTTTAGTGAAAGGTTCTTCCCCGCATCGACGGGACTGGGCCCTTCAACCGCGTCCTTGCCGAAGTATTCGCCCGGGCGCTCGCCATAGTAGATGAGATAGCCCCCCAGATCCTCGACGGGCACTGCTGACCAGCGCAGCTCAATGCCGCTGTTCTTCACGATCGCCAGGAACCTCGAAGGCGGTGGTGGCGGCGGGTCTGGCTCGAAGCGGAGCGTGATCGCCGATAGGGAGGGTGTCTGGCTTCCAAGCCCATCGGAGAAAAGTTCAGCCCGCAGCTGCACGAAGCGACCATGGGCGGGATCTGGCAGGCTAGTACCGGAGCGGAAGGGTATCCAGGCGGGGCTGTCGAGCTTCCATCCGGCAGCGTCGTCCGCCATGCGATAGGACAGCTCGATGCCGGTCGAGCCCGGCGTGCGGAAGGCCGCGTCGATGCCGATGAGCCTTGAGTTGGTAAAGCCCAGGTCGGCGATCGGAGAGATGACGATAGCCGGGTCGGTCGAGAATGGCGCGAGCTTCGGAGCGGACACGAAGTCCCGGGTAATGCGGAACTCATCCATCAGGCCCGAGAAGTTGGCGGCAACAAATAAGGGACTGACACCACCTATGGCTGGTTCGAAAACGGTCCCACCCTCGTGACCAGTGGATGTCACGTGAAGCATAGCTTCGGGCACACCGTTCACTAGATATTCGAGAAGT
This sequence comes from Rectinemataceae bacterium, assembly GCA_049317365.1. Classification (GTDB taxonomy): domain Bacteria; phylum Spirochaetota; class Spirochaetia; order Treponematales; family Rectinemataceae; genus CAIJMU01. The sequence continues at coordinate 3,939 of JBMOIK010000316.1, forward strand.
CCGGAATCGCCGTCGAAGCGAAGCAATTGGTGGGTCCAGACCCGGGGGATGAGGGGAGAACGGGCTTCGAGGTCGATGGAAGTCTCGGTCGGGAAGGGCGTGCCATCACGGGACCTTCCCTCGGGGGCGACAAAGAAACCGAAAAAGGACCAGGTGATCTTGCCGTGGGAGATGACGCAGGAGAGCTGCTGGGCGAGGGCGTCTTTCCCGGCCTTCCTGATCGACTGCCATTTGAGGAGGACCTCGCCGTTCTCGGCATTGGCCGGATAGAGCCAGAACTCGATGGTAAAGTCCCTGAAGCGCGAATCCCGGGAAAGGAGGGCCCGCGGACCGGGATCGAGCCTCAGCTCGGAATCGGGGCCGTTGAAAGAGGCAGCTGCTGGGCTGAAGCTCGCGCGTTCCCTGTCCACGCCGAAACTACGTCCGGCAGTGACGCTCCACTCGCCAGCCTCGTCGCTGAGCACAGGATCGTCGAAATGGAGGAGAAGATCGGTAGTCGCTTCGACCGCATAATGCTTGTAGGTGATGGCGTATTCGGGGGCCCCACGCCAGCCCCTTCGCAGCGCTGCGCCATCGACGGTCCAGTCGCCGAAACTCGCCGCCCCACGCGACGAGGCCTGTACAGGAGGCCTGGGTTGGGCGAACTGCGTGGGAAGACCAGGGGAAAGGATAATCCTTTCCTCGAGGGCCCGGGCCGGGATGGCAGCGAGCATGACGAGGGCGACAGCCCCTATTCCCTTGAGACGCATTCGCACGTACATTGATTATCGTCCACTATGGCCGAGAATAAAGCCGCGCGTAAGGGGGAGGCGGCAAAGGTTTCCCCCGCCCGCGAACGCCTCTCCCGTTTCCGGGCCCTGACCAAGGAAGCCCCGGAGTCGCCCGGGGTCTATATCATGAAGGAGCAGTCCGGCTCCATCATCTATATCGGCAAGGCCAAGATCCTCAAAAACAGGCTTTCCTCCTATTTTTCGGGACGAAAGGACGTCAAGACCAGGCATCTCGTCGCACGGATCGACAGCATCGAGTGGATCATCGCCTCGAGCGAGTACGAGGCCCTCCTCCTCGAAAGCACCCTCATCAAGCGGCACAACCCCAAATACAACATCAACCTCAAGGACGGGAAGACCTACCCGAGCATCCGAATCACCAACGAGCCCTTCCCCCGGCTCTTCCGC
>JBMOIK010000317.1:0-5083 GCA_049317365.1 Rectinemataceae bacterium
GTCATCGAGCAGACCGGGATCGGAGAACGTTCCTACGACATCTACTCGCGGCTCCTCAAGGACCGCATCATATTCATCGACGGCGAGATCAACGACCTGACGGCGGACCTCACCGTGGCGCAGCTCCTTTTCCTCGAGTCCCAGGATCCCGAGAAGGACATCTCCCTCTATGTCAACAGCCCCGGTGGTTCAGTCACTGCTGGCCTGGCGATCTATGATACGATCCAGTACATCAAGCCCGATGTGCAGACGATCTGCCTGGGCCAGGCTGCATCGATGGGTGCCCTCATCCTGGCCTGCGGAACATCAGGCAAGCGCTTTGCCCTCCCCTCCTCGCGCATACTCATCCACCAGCCCTGGGGCGGCGCCCAGGGCCAGGCCTCGGACATCAGCCTCCAGGCAAAGGAAATCGTCCGCCTCAAAAAGATGACAATTGATTACTTCGCCCGGCACGCGGGCAAGTCCGCCGACCTCGTCGCCAAGGACATGGAGCGGGATTTCTTCATGTCTGCGGAGGAGGCCCTCGCCTACGGCCTCGTGGACAGGATTCTCGAGCGGAGGAAACATGGCGCGGTCGAAGCAAAATAACGGCGGCGGGCCGGACGAAAAGTCCTGCTCGTTCTGCGGCAAGAGCGCCCAGTTCGCCAGGCGGCTCATCGCGGGGCCAGGTGTATATATCTGCGACGAGTGCATCCACATCTGCGCGCAGATCATCGACGAGGAGGAGCAGGAGATCGCCGACGGCTTCACCGGCGAGGTTCCCAAGCCCCGTGAGATCAAGGAATACCTCGACCAGTACGTCGTCGGCCAGGACTTCGCCAAGAAGGCCCTCTCCGTGGCGGTGTACAACCACTACAAGCGCATTGCGCATATGAAAAACAACGCCGAATCGGGTGTGGAGCTCGAAAAATCCAATGTGCTCCTGGTAGGGCCTACCGGCACCGGGAAGACCCTCCTCGCCCGCACCCTGGCTAAGAAGCTGAAGGTCCCCTTTGCCATGGCCGACGCTACGACGCTCACCGAGGCCGGCTATGTGGGCGAGGACGTCGAGAACATCCTGCTCAAGCTGATCCAGAACGCCGGCGGGAACATCGCAGCGGCCGAGCGGGGCATCGTCTACATCGACGAGATCGACAAGATCTCGAAGAAGGGCGAGAACGTATCAATTACGAGGGACGTCTCGGGCGAGGGCGTGCAGCAGGCACTGCTCAAGATCATCGAGGGCACCCAGGCCAACGTGCCGCCGCAGGGTGGCAGGAAGCATCCCAACCAGGAATACCTCCGCATCGATACGACCAACATCCTGTTCATCTGCGGCGGTGCCTTCGTGGGCCTTGACCGCATCATCGAGAACCGTGTCGCCAAGCATCCCCTCGGTTTCGGCGCCGATGTGAAGCTCAAGGCCGAGAAGAACTTCAAGGCCCTCTTCACGCAGCTCCATCCCGACGACTTCGTGAAGTTCGGGCTCATTCCCGAATTCATCGGCCGCCTCCCCATCCAGGTGGGCCTCGAGGAACTGACGCGCGCGGACCTTCGCCGGATCATCACCGAGCCCAAGAACGCGATACTCAAGCAGTTCCAGGAAGCCTTCCGCATCGACAATGTGGAGCTGACCTTCGACGATGGTGCGATCGATGCCATAGCTGACAAGGCCATCTCCCGCAACACCGGCGCGCGTGGTCTCCGATCGATCGTGGAAGCGCTGATGATGGAAATCATGTTCGACATACCGTCGATGGACGGCAGCAAGCGCGTCCTCATCGACGCAGGCTGCGTCACCGGCGCTGGGACTCCGACCGTGGAGGTCCTGAAGAAAAGCGCATGAGCTTCCTCGAAGCCCTGAAGGGAAACTCCACGCTGGAACTTCCCCTTGTGCATGTGCGCGATGTCGTTGTCTTCCCCAAGTCCATTACCCCGATTTTTGCAGGAACGAAATTTGCAGTCGCCTCAGCAGACGAAGCGGCAAAGTCGGAAAAGCGTGTGGTCATCTCCCTCCTGAAGGGAGCCCTCGACGACGGCAAGCCCGATATCGAGGTCCACGAGGTCGGCACCCTTGTCCGCATCATCCAGCAGGTCCGACTTCCCGACGGCTCGGCCCGCCTTCTGGTCGAGGGCGAACGACGGGTGCGCATCAGGAAGACCGCCTATCGCAAGGACCACCTCGTGGCCTTCGTGGAACCCATGCCTGACGACTCGGACCTCTCCGACAACAAGCTCCTGGATGCGACAATGAAGCCGGCCCGGAAGTCCTTCCAGCAGTACGCCGAGCTCGCACGCAAGATCCCTCCCGAAACCCTGGCCGCCGTCGAGCGGGTCGAGTCTCCGCACGAGCTCTGCGACCTCGTCGCGGGAGCCCTCCAGGTGGGCGTGGCGCGCAAGCAGGAACTCCTGTCGCCAGAAGGCGCAACGGAAAGGCTCGAGGTCCTCGAGGCGACCCTCCAGGGAGAGATCGAGATCCTCACCCTGCAAAGGAAGATCTCGGGCAGGGTGAAGAGCCGAATCGACCGCAACCAGAAGGAGTATTTCCTCCAGGAGCAGCTCAAGGAGATCAACAAGGAACTTGGCCGCGAGGGCGAGGAGCCGGAGACGGTCGAGCTCGAAAAGCGGCTGGCCTCACGGAATCCTCCGCCAGAGGTCCTGGCCAAGGCCAGGAAGGAACTCGCCCGTCTGTCGAAGGTCCAGGCCCTCTCCCCCGAGGCCGGGGTTATTCGTACCTATTGTGAATGGCTCGCCGACCTCCCCTGGTCGGAGCAGAGCGCCGACAACCGGGACATCGAAAGCGTGGGCCGCGCACTGGACGAAGACCACTTCGGCCTCGAGCGGCCCAAGGAACGCATCCTCGAATACATCGCGGTACAACAGCTCTCGGAGCGGGCACGCACGCCCCTCCTCTGCCTCGTCGGTCCCCCGGGGACCGGCAAGACCTCCCTCGGCCGCTCGGTCGCGCGCGGTCTCGGCCGTGGCTTCGTGCGCTTCAGCCTCGGCGGCCTCCGCGACGAGGCGGAGATCAGGGGACACAGGAAGACCTACGTGGGGGCCCTGCCCGGCAAGATCATCCAGTCGATGCGCCGGGTGGCTACGGTCAATCCTGTCTTCCTCCTCGACGAGCTCGACAAGATGTCGAGCGACTTCCGAGGGGACCCTGCCTCTGCCCTCCTGGAGGTCCTTGACCCCGAGCAGAACCTGGCCTTCGTCGACCACTACCTCGAACTTTCCTACGACCTTTCGAAGGTCCTTTTCATCGCCACCGCGAACTCGCTCCACGGCATACCCTACCCCCTCCTCGACCGCATGGAGATCATAGAGATCCCCGGCTACTCCGAGTACGAGAAGCTCGAGATCGCGAAGAAGTTCATAATTCCCAAGACCCTGGCCTCGAGCGGGCTTTCTGCCCCCAAGGTCTCGTTCCGGGACGCGGCCATCCTCGAGGTCATCAGGCACTACACGATGGAGTCGGGTGTGCGGAACCTCGAGCGGGAGATCGCGCGCATGGCGCGGAAACTCGCGAGGGAGGCCGTCACCGCCGGATGTGCCACCGATCCCGAACGCCTCAAATCGTGGTCGGCCACCGTGACCGCCAAGCGTGCCTCAAAGCTCCTGGGCAAGCGCCGGAGGGGGGATGACATCCTCATGGCCAACGGCGAGCCGGGAATAGCCAACGGCCTGGCCTGGACGGAAACCGGGGGCACCCTCCTGCCCATAGAGGCCTCCCTCTTCGCCGGAGACGACGGACTCATCCTGACAGGGAACCTCGGCGACGTGATGAAGGAAAGCGCCCGCGCTGCCTTCACCTACATCAAGAGCAGGGCCGCGGACTTCGGCCTCACTGAAAGCGCCTTCGCCCACCGTGCCATCCACATCCACGTTCCCGAAGGCGCGATACCGAAGGATGGCCCTTCGGCGGGCCTCGCCCTTGCAGCGACGATGCTCTCGGCCTTCTCGGGCCTCGGGCTCAAGCCTGGCCTGGCGATGACCGGAGAGATAACGCTGACGGGGCGCGTGCTCCCTGTCGGCGGCGTGAAGGAAAAGATCCTCGCAGCCCACAGGAACGGAATCTCTTTCGTGTTCCTGCCCGACGGCAACCGCCCGGACCTCGAGGATGTCCCGAAGGAAGTGCTCGAGTCGACCCAGTTCATCTTCGCCAGGACGATAGCCGATGCGGTGCTGGGCCTCTTCCCCGAGGGGAGCTTTCCCCTCAAGGCCATCCCCGCGGCCGGAACCTCGCCTGCGGAGCCTGCGCTGCCGACCGAAGGGATAGAACCTGGCTCGCGTGCCGAGCCTTCCTCGATCTAGGAGCCTGTCGGATTTAGGATTTTGGCGGAGGGTGAGAGAGCAATGCTGCGCTAAGCCTTCGGCTCGGGCCGCGTGTTGGCGGAACTGCGGGGGCTTAACGCTTCACTAGACTACGTTCCGCAACCCCCACTCTCTTCAGCCAGACCATGGCTTGCGATCACTACCCATGCTAGACTGAAAAGTCGTCCAGACCCGCTAACGGGCCTCTTGCCAGCTTCATTCACTCCGACATGGGGAACGCATGACCACGGAAGCGCAGATCGAAAAGGATTTCATCTCCAAGCTCTCCGAGCTCAAATATGACTATCGGGCAGATATCATTGACCGAGCTGCGCTCGAGAACAACTTCCGCGCTAAATTTCAGGAGCTTAACCGGGTCAGGCTCTCCGATGCGGAGTTCCAAAGACTTATGGCCGAGATTGTGAGCCCGGACGTCTTCACCGCCGCTCAGACCCTGCGCAACCGCAATGCATTCACCCGGGATGACGGAACGCCGCTCAACTACACCCTGGTCAATATCGACGACTGGTGCAAGAACAGCTTCGAGGTCGTGAGCCAGCTCAGGATCAATACCGACTACAGCCACCACCGCTACGACGTCCTCATCCTCATCAACGGCGTGCCTGCCGTCCAGGTCGAACTCAAGACCCTCGGCATCAATCCCCGCCGGGCGATCGAGCAGATCGTCGACTACAAGAAGGATCCGGGCAATGGATACCTAGGGACCCTCCTCTGCTTCGTGCAGCTCTTCATCGTCTCGAACCGCGACTCCACCTACTACTTCGCCAAC
>JBMOIK010000318.1:0-5066 GCA_049317365.1 Rectinemataceae bacterium
CCAGACCCCGCGCCCATAGCGCTCCCGGTCCGTAGGGACTGGTGAGAGGAAGCAGCACTCCTCCCCCATCGTATTCATAGCGGGCGATCATCCGCGCGAGGAACTCGCCGTTGCCATACCAGTTGCCGCTCTGGTTCTGATCGGCATCGAAGTTGCCCCAAAGATAGTGGGTGTAGCCCCCTTCGACGATGCCTGAGAGTGCTAGACCGATCGGCGCCCCGGAAAACTCGAGGCCCAGGATCGCGGCCGGGATGCTGGGAACGGGGCTGTCGGCTATGCCGATGATGTCGGAGCTGAGGTCGTCGAAGCCTGCCATCGCCCGGAGAGTCAGACCGGGAAGGAGGGCCGCCCCGAACTCGAAGATGATGTTCATGTTGTCGGGATAGGTATCGTTGGCGTGGAAGGTGCCGATCGGCAAGAAATTCTTGATTTCGTAGGAGTTGTTGGGTCGGGCGTAGACGATCTGTTCTCCCATGGCAAAGGAAAGACGCTCGCCGACATACTCCAATCGATGCGCCACGTACAGGATGGTAGTTGGATTGAAGTCCCTGCTGCTCCACCATTGTCCGCCCCAGTTTCGCTCGACAGGCGAAGCCGCATTGTCCACGTCGAGGCCCTCCCAGTTCTTGACAGGAAGGAAGGTGGCGACCGTCCAATCGATGTTCAATGGCCCGGACCGGCCCTGGAGGCGGGCGGCATCCATATAAGGAAGCAACTTCGAAGGATAGAGGGTCGAAAGATCCGGAGCGCCGATCTGCATTGTGTCACGACCAAAGCAGACACGGAAGGCTGGATTTTCCCAGGAAAGGATGCCCCGCCCAAGTATATGGTGGTCGATGGCCGGACCTGCCCCCGGAGTGAATCCTGGCCGATTGTCGGTCGAAAGGAGACCTTCGGGACGTGGCGAACGCAACACACCCTCGAATTCGATGGAAAGGCCGGTATCGGAGCTGGCGACAAAGCCTGCTGCAGCTAGGGGCGGCAGGGCCAGCCAGCCACGCTGGAGGTCGATGCCATCGCGGGGAGCGTCAGGCTGGATGAGCCCTTCCTGGCCACTGGCAATGCGGGTGTAGTCGTATTTCATGTAGGCAGAAAGAATTGATGAGTTCTCTGTATCTTTGTGTTCAGGATAGAAGAAGGGTAGAGATGGCAGATTAGCACCCATGGAAGCAAGGGAGTCGCCGAGCGCCTGCAGTTTCGTCCCGGAAACGGGGTAGCTGGTCCAGGGAATGAGCCTTCCCGCTTCGATATAGGCATTGGAAAGGGCACGGACTTCAGGGCTGTCCGGACCGTATTCCTCTGTGGAAACCGGATTGACTCCCAGGAAAAGGAAGGACAGCGCGAAAAGGGCAAGCTGTCCTCGTAAAGACTGTCTCATGAAAAGCATACATGCACCTCGGAAAACCTTTGCGCCGTCATACCATGCGCCAGATCCAGATGGCCAGGACCAGGTTGACGCAGAGGTCGAGGGCCAGGAAAAGACCGGAGAGAATGACGTAGCTGAAGGCGCTCGCCGAGGCCTGGTCACGATGGTTTTTGGCGAATGAGTTGGTGGGGAAGGTGAGTACGTCACGCTCGATCCTGACAAGGAGGGCACGGCGCCAAAAGCGGACATACAGAAAAAAGAAGGGCAGCCCCGGCGGCAGGAGGCAGAGGATGGGGGAGAATCCGACGAGAAAGGTGAGGTAGCGTATGGAAGGAAAGGCATCGGGCCAGATCAGCAGCAGCAGTATTGCCTGCAATCCGATGCCCAGGCCCAGGGAGGCCCTCGAAAGGGAGCTCCAGTACTCGTTTTCCTTGCGCCCGCCGGCGATGGCACGCTCGAGGAGGCTTTTTTCGTCGCCAGTCCAGGAAAGCGCGATGAGGGGCTCCTTGCCGGTGCCGCAGATCACCGGCGTGCCTCCCTCGAAGCGGAGCAAGCCTCCCGCGAAGAGCTTCGTGCCCTCGGGGACCATCCTGACGCGCTGCCAGGGCAGGCTCTCCACAAAGGAATTGCGGCCAAGGGCCCTCTGGCCACCGCCCTCGTCGGCGAGGACGTGGAAGTGGGCCTTCCCGAGATCGACGACGGCGGTCGCCCCCTTGCCCCGGAGCCAGATCCGGCCCTCGCCCTCGATGCCCTCGATGTCGCCTGAAAAGCGGACAGTCACGGCTTCGCCCTCGATGGCAGTTCCGCCGACCGAGACCAGCTCGTCGAGCTCTGCGGCTCCGCTGAGCTCGACGAGACGCGAACGGAAATTCCTCCAGCGCCGGTGCGTGTGGAAGGCGCCCAGGACGGGGACGAGGACATAGAACAGGACGGCAACCAGGATGGCCGTGTACAAAGGAAGCAGCATCGCTTGCCCTCGGCTTTCGCGCGCGATAGGGTGACCCTACCATGATTGAACGAATTCTTGTAGGCGCGATCGGCAGCAACTGCTGGATCCTTCCAGCCTATCCCGGGGAGGGTGATCCACAGGCCCAGGATGGCGGCACAGGTCCCACCAAGGTTGTGGTGGTCGATCCCGGCGGCGACGGGGAGCGAATCATCCGCTTCCTCGAGGACCGGCGCTTCGAGCCTGTACTGATAGCCCTGACCCACGGCCACCTCGACCACACTGCCGCTGTTCCCGAGCTGGTGGCGGCTGCCCGGGCCAAGGGTCGGGAGCTTCCGATAGCGATACAGAGCCGGGACAAATGCTGGCTTGGCGAGAAGGGGGAAGAAACCAACCGGGCCCTCTTCGCAGCCATCGGGGCCTCGGATTTCTTCAGCGCACTGTGGGCAGCCCTGCCCGAGGCGGACATCCTGGTCGAAGGGGGCCAGACCCTGCCTGGCACAGGGTGGGAGGTCATCCATACGCCGGGGCACACAGCCGGTTCGATGTGCCTGTACCACGCAGGGCAGGGCTTCCTCATCTCAGGTGACACCCTTTTCCGGGACGGCGTCGGACGCACGGACGGCCCTGACTCCGACGAGGCTGCGCTCCGGCAGAGCATCGCAGGCAAGCTCTTCTCCCTCCCACCCGGGACCAAGGTCTTTCCTGGCCACGGAGCGCCCACGACCATAGGACGCGAGCAGGGTAACTGAAGGGCCTTGCGGCTTACGCTGACAACAGAGGCTCAGTAAGGTTAGTCTCTACAAATGGATACAAGGACCCTTGCCTTCGCGGTCGCCCTGGTCTCGGTAGCAGTCGCGGCTCTTATGGTGATGCAGGCTGCCGCTGGGCGAAAACAGCTGCAGGTCATCTTTGCCGGCGCCTTCATATGCGGCGCATTGGGCTTCGTCCTCCTCCCCTTCCAGGAAGACCTGGGCCCACTCTTCGGCATCGTCGTTGCCAACATGCTAAGCCTCGCCTGGCTAGTCGGCCTCGTCTGGGGAAGCAGGACCTTCCTTGAAGCGAGCCCCGCCTGGACCTGGCGCCTCTGGATCCTCCTCGGTGCCTGGTTCATCCTCCTGGCAGTCCTGGCCTTCGGCCTCCCTACCAACAACCTCAGGGCCATCTTCGCGTCGGTATTCACTGTCGCCGCCACTGTCGAACTCATCCTTGCCTTCTGGCCGAGGAATCCGCGGGTCTCTGAGCCCTTCAGGAAGGGAAGCCTTGTCCTCGCGGCCACACTCATCGCCTGCCATGCACTTCGCATAGTCCTTTTCCTGGTGAGCTCCTCCCCGGAGGCAAAGCCCTTTGACAACAGCTTCGTGAACGCCTTCACTTCAGCCTTTACCATCATCCAGGTCATCGCCTTCGCAGGCCTCGTGCTCATGCTCGACTACGCCTCGCTTAAAAGCGAACTCGGGAGATCAGAAGCGACGCTGGCGGACATGACCATGACTGACGGACTGACCGGCATCGGGAACCGCCACTTCCTCGAGGTCTCGCTTCCGGTGGAACTCGAGCGCTCCGCCCGCTACAGCCGACCCCTCACGCTCGCCATCGTGGCCCTCGACCATGGCCGGGCGGTCTCCGGGCCGATCGTGAAAAGGCTCGCCGCCCTCGTGAAGGGACACATCCGGGAATCGGACGGCCTCTTCCGCCGCGGGGAAGCCGAGTTCGTCGTCGTAGCCACACAGACGACCCAGGGCGCCGGCCTCGTCCTTGGCGAAAAGCTCAGGCAGGCCATCGAGGCGGAGAGCTTCCCCGGAGCAGGATCGATGACCGTCAGTATTGGTATCGTCGAATGGCAGGCCCAGGAGACGCCCTCACAGCTCTTCAAGCGCCTCGAGCACACCATTTACATGGCACGCGAGGCCGGGGGGAGCTGCGTGGTCGGATTCGAACACGAGTGGGTCCTGCCACCAGCCTCGATGGTCAGGCTCGAATGGAAACCGGAATGGGCTTCGGGGGACCAGCGGATCGACGACAGCCACAGGGGCCTCATCGAGGCTGCGGGGACCTTCCTGGAACTTGCGGGCACCTCCACCGACAAGGCGACCTTCCTCGCGCGCTTCGACGCCCTCCTCGAAAGGCTCTCGGCCGAGTTCGCGCTGGAAGAATCGATCCTCAAGGCAGCCGGCTGGATGGGGCTTCCAGAGCACGCGCGACTCCACGAATTGATCAGCCGCGATGCCCGAGCCATACGGGACGCTGCCGCCAGGGTCGAAAGCAGCCCGGGGGCCCTGTTCAACTTCATCGTCGGCCGCCTCGTCGGAGGGCACTTCCTCGAGGCGGACTTCCACTACGGGGCCTGGCTCCGTGAGAGGGCGGCTGGCGCCGAGGCGGGCCCAGTGAGCTCGGGATCGGCACCTGAAAGGGCCTTCCGGGAGCGGAAAAAGACCGAAGTCCCGTGAAACGTCCAATTGTTACCTTTTTTGCGCTATGGCTGGGAATCCTCCTCGCCGGATGCACGCTGCCGACGGCGCAGCCCAGGGCATGGCCCCTCACGCCGCCCGGCGCCCTCGGTGGCGAGCGCGGCTGGGAGCAATCCAACACGGCCTTCTACCAGGTCTGGGTGAGCGCCTTCGGAAAGGGGGCGGGACCCTCACCCGCCACGGGCAACACAGGAGACCTGCCGGGGATCACGGCGGCCCTCAAGGCAGGTTCAGACCTCGTGTATCCGCAAATATAGTAGACGAATAAGTTCCTATAATATTG
>JBMOIK010000319.1:0-5046 GCA_049317365.1 Rectinemataceae bacterium
GGGAGCTACGTAGCTGTAGCCGGTGGCCTTGCCGAAGGAATCGGTGAACTCACGCCGCGTGCCGGGGTCGAAGCCGTAGCGGTTTGTCGTCTCGACATCGATGGCCTTTCCCGCGATACGTACGACACAAAAGGCATGGTCGGGGGTCTGGACCCCCTCGCAGGCTATGCCGAGCCTCCGCATGGCCAGGAGGTAAAGGTTGGCGGACGAGACGCAATTGAAGCGCCTCGCGTCGAGGATATCGACAAGGCTGCTTGCGCCTTCGGAGTACCCTCCGAGGAGCTTTTTGCTGTGGAACCATTCCAGGGCCTCCTCGGCCCTGGTTGTCAGATTGCCCTCCGTGGAGGCAGCGGCCATCGAATCGAGGATGCTGCTGACAGCGGCCTTCCTGGCAGCCAGGTCCGGGGCTGCGACGCCCGAGGCCCGCAGCTCAGCTTCGATCAGATCATCAAGGCTGGGAACAGCTCCGGGTCCAGCAGCCGCAGTTTCCGCTCCGAGCGATGCAAGGAAGGGATCGGCCTCGGGGAGGATGCCGGGGTAGCTCTGGCCCTCGGCTGCGATGAAGCGGCCGTGAAGCACTGGGAATGATAGAAGGAGGGCCAGGAATATGCGGAAGGCGGGGCGGGTCCTCCCGCAGGTCCTTCCATTGGCATGGCTTGTAGTAGTCAAGCGTTGTCCGTATCCTTTCGCCGGGGGAACAGCATGAAGCAGGAACGCGATCTTGTCATCATAGGCGGAGGGGCAGCTGGCCTTTCTGCAGCCCAATATGGGGCCCGAGCCAACCTCGACACCCTCCTCATCGAGGAAATGGCCCCCGGCGGGCAGGCCCTCCTCATCGATGGGCTGGAAAACTACCCGGGCATACTCGAGCCGATCAATGGCTACGATTTCTCCGAGCGACTCCGCGCCCAGGCCGAGGCCTTCGGGGCCGAGATCCTGAGTGCCTCCGTCACCTCAGTCTCGAAGTCCGGCGACCGCTTTATCCTCGAGACCACCGAGGGCCGGATCGAAGCCCTCGCGGTCATCCTCGCCACCGGCTCAGTCCATCGCCACATCGGTGTTCCCGGCGAGGAGGAGTTCCAGGGCAGGGGCGTGTCGTACTGCGCGACCTGCGACGGTCCCTTTTTCAAGGGCAAGCGGATGCTCGTGGTCGGAGGGGGCGACGCAGCCTGCGATGAGGCGATGTTCCTATCCAAGCTCAGCGACAGGGTGATCCTCACGCACCGGCGCGAGGCCTTCCGCGCCCAGAAATCCCTTGTCGACAGGATCCTGAACAATCCCCACATCGAGATCAGGCTCAATACAGTCGTGCGGGAGATCAAGGGGAGCAAGAAAGTCGAGGCCGTCGTCCTCGAGGAGCTGGGCGGAAAAGGCCGCTATGACGAGGCTGTCGACGCTGTCTTTGTGTTCATCGGATCCGACCCCAAAAGCTCCCTCGCCGGCAGCGCGACCCGGGACGAGGCCGGATCCATCCTCACCGACGAGCGGATGGAGACGAGCGTCACGGGACTCTTCGCCGCCGGCGATGTCCGCGTCAGTCCCTTCAGGCAAATCGTCACTGCCTGCTCTGACGGTGCTGTCGCCGCCCATTGTGCGGCGCTGAACATCGACGGGATCAAGGCAGGCCAGGCCTCCGCGCCACAGGGTTCCTGAGCCGATGAAGCCTCCCCGGGTACCCGGGATCGGACCGAGCTGGCGTGCGCCGAGTTTCAAGAGCCTGCCCTGGCTCCTTATCTTCGGCTTTCTCGCCCTTTCCTGGGCGTCCTCCCCTCCTCCCCTCCCCTGGGCCGGAGGATATGCACCTGTCTCACTCCGTGGCATGAGTCCCCTCGAAATGCAGGGGGGAGCCCTTGCTTCAGGGGACTCCCTGGCCTCAGGTACCGCAGCCCAAGGGGATTTCTGGACAGCCGGTCCCGTTTCCGCACGCGTCGAGGCCATCCTGGCTTCAATGCGCGACGAGGAGGTGCTGGGGCAGGTCTTTCTTCTCACCTGGCCGGGTGACAGCCCGACGCCAACCCTCTACCGTTGGATCTCTGAACGGGGCATCGGCGGCGTGAAGATCTTTGGCTGGAATGCCGAAAACACGACCCGCTTGGTGGCCTCGATCGCCAGCGTGCAGACCGCCGCCCTGGGATCCCTCCACCGCATTCCCCTCCTCGTCGCCACCGACCAGGAGGGCGGGGTGATCCGCCACGTCAAGGGAACCACCAGCGAGACTCCCGGCAACATGGCCATCGGCGCCTCCGGACGTCCTTCGGACGCCTACTGGAGCGGCTACTGGATAGCCCGTGAACTCGATGCCATGGGCATCACCATGAACTTCGCACCGACCATCGACCTCGGGACAGCCCCGAAAAGCCCCCTTATCGGCGTGAGAGCGTTTTCATCCGATCCCCAGGCTGTAGGCATCCTCGGGGCATCCTATGCCGCAGGTACAATAGCCGCAGGCCTGATCCCGACGGCCAAGCACTATCCGGGGCATGGGGCGACAGAACTGGATTCCCACGGCGTCCTTCCCCGCATCGACATCGATGAAGAGGGACTGTGGAACCGTGAACTTGTTCCCTACCGGGTACTCGCCGACGAAGGCCTGCCCGCCATCATGAGCGCGCACCTCTCCTTTCCGAAGATCGAGCCCTCGGGAATTCCGGCAAGCCTCTCTTACCATTTCATGACCGACATCCTCAGGACCCGCCTGGGATTCAGGGGAGTCGCCGTCACCGACGACCTGCGGATGAAGGCCCTCGGGAGGGACTTTGGAGCAAACTGCCGCAGAGCCCTCGAGGCGGGAAACGATCTCCTTGTGTCCTCCGAGCTCCCGGCCCTCGATGATCCTGCCTGGACGCGCCTCCTGGCCGCCTACCGGAAGGAGCCTGCCTTCAGGCAGCGCGTCCGGGAAGCTGCTTCGCGGGTCCTGACCATGAAACTCCAATGGTTGGCACCTCGGGGGCGGAGTGGCCTCGTGCCCGATCCCGCTGTCCTGGCTTCCCGGGTGCCTGATTCCGAAGGCCAGGCTTTTTTCTTGGAGCAGGCGGAGCGTTCGGCGACAGCCCTCGACCCGGCCCTCCTGCCCTGGGCAGTGGAGGGCCGTCTCCTCGTCGCTTCCCCGCTTCGCGCCTTTTCCTCGGCTGCTGCTGCTGCCTGGCCCGGGTCGAAGGGCTTTCGCTATTCATGGAAGACCGAAGGCCCTGCCATCCCTTCCGAACTCGCCGCCTTTGGCGGGGCTCTCGTTTCAGCCGATTCGGTCCTCGTCTGCGTCGCCAGCCAGGCGGGCATGGATTTCGCCCTCCTGGCCTTGAAAAGGCATAAGCGGGTGGCCCTGCTTTCCATCCTGTCGCCCCTCCCCCTCGAACGCGCCCCCCCGGGTCTCCCGGCCGTGGCGGTGTACTCCACCTCGCCCGAGTCCATCGGCGCGGGCATAGCAGCCCTCAGGGGGGATCTGGTTCCAGGCGGCCGCTTTCCCTTTCCGGTCAAGGGCGCCAGATGAGGCAGTGGGTCAAGGCCGGTGCCCGCGACCTGCCCCAGCTCGAGCGCTTCCTCCGCTCGCGCGAGACCTATGCCGCCTCCTTCATCGCAAAGCTCCTCTGGAAGGGGAAGCTCAGCCTCCCCCTCGATGCGCGCGCCGGGGTCTGGATCAGGGCAGGGACAGCGGGAGAGGATCCTGTCGAAGCCGCCATCCTGGGCCTGGCCGGAGGGGCCTTTTACCCCCAGTTGCCCAGTGCCGATGCCGACCTACCGGGACTGGCCCGCCTCCTTGAGCCTGTTTTCCGAGGCATTCTCGGCGTCGCGGGCAATCCCCCTGCAACTGTAACCGGGCCGGCACGCTCGGTGGCTGCCTTCGAGGCCGCATTCCGCCTCAGTCCAGCCTGGAAAGTCGATTACAGGCTCATGGCGCTTCCCGCCTCGCGGAGCGTCGCGCCAGAGCATCCCCACCCTGGTACCATCGGGACCCTCCGTGTCGAGCGCGCAGGCCCTGGCGACCTCGAGGCCCTCGTGCCCCTGCAGAAGGCCTATGAGATAGAAGAGGTCATCATTCCCCTGCACGTCTTCGACGCCGAGGCTTCGCGCGCCTGGCTCTCGCGCATGCTCAGGACAGAGTTCATCGCCAAGGCCTTGAGGGATGGACAGCGGGGCGCGGTGGAGATCCTGGGCAAGGCCGGCACGAACGCGAGGGCCTTCACAATTGACCAGATCGGAGGGGTCTTCGTGCGGCCCGAGATCCGGGGCAGGGGCATCGCGCGGGGGATGATGGACTTCCTCATTGCCCGCCTGGGCGCCGAGGGCCGGGGCACGGCCCTCTTCGTCAAGAAGGGCAACGCTGCGGCCCTGGCCCTCTATCGCGGACTCGGGTATGCGACAATCGACGACTATCGGGCTGATTATCTATGAGCGAAGATCAATGCAGAGGGGAAGGCGGCAGCCTGCTCTGTGAGCGTTGAGACAGGCCAGGTCTCCGGCGACGAGGCCATCGGAAGGGGCTCGCCACCAAAGAGAGATTTCGCCTTCACTCCCTTTCCTGCCAGTTCTGTCTTTCCTGCCATCCTGCCTGGTTTCTTGTGCTGAGCTGGACTTCCAAAGACGCATTCCGGGGGTTTCCCCTCATTGTACCTGGGTATTTGCCTATCCGCTGAAGATAAAGATCTTGAATAGCAATATTTCGGCCAACTTGCTAGAATTGAAGCTGGAGGCAAAGGAAATGTCAGGTATTCTAGATACAAGAAAGTAGCCGGCGTGGCAAGCCTTTGCATTTTCATACTAATACCGAGCGTAAGCTCGATGGCCCAGGTGTCCATGCTGCCTGGGCTGGCAATCTATTGATACCGCTCGTTGGAGCGTAATGGTCATGAAGTCACGACACGGTTGCAGGCTATTTGCCCAATGCCGCATTCAGGGCGCTCGCAACTTTCAGTTCTCGTCATTATCATGGTATTTCTCATTATTATCATGGTATTTCTCATCATTATCATGGTATAAGGAAAGTCTATGCATCGCATATTTATCTGCGACGACCATAAAATCGTGCGTATTGGCGTCAAGTTGCTTCTT
>JBMOIK010000320.1:0-5039 GCA_049317365.1 Rectinemataceae bacterium
CATATTTCGTGAAAAAACCGATGATCGAGCCGAAAAGGACAAGTGATGTAACAACTATGATTATCCACGAAGGTCGTCCTATGCCGTGGATCGCAAGGCTCTTCCTGTTGAAGTAGGAACGGCTCGGCAGGAAGAGGACGAGGAGGACGACGAGGCAGGCAACGACAACGGCAGGAAAGCGGAACTGCAGGCTGAGGATGATCTCCAGGGCGAGGACGCCGATGCCCACGGGATAGATCGCGTCGCTTCGCTTGTAGACACCGATGGCCAGGAATATGAAGGCGAGTCCGATGAATAGCCTGCTCGTGCTCCTGTACTCGACCACGTGGAGGGAGAAGACAAAGTCAACCCATCTCACGTCCAGCGAGGTCGAGAAGTCGATGGCGGTTACGATCGAAACCAGGCCCCAGACTGCGGCGAGGAGCCCGAAGACCATTGGAACGAATCGGGTTCCCCAGGTGCGCAGGAAAGACAGGGCCCGGTTCAGGCGCTCGCGGTGGCGGCGCAGCTCCAGGACCCCGTGGACCAGGAAGCCACCGAAGAGGGGAATTATATAATAGATAGTACGATACAGGAGGAGGCTGCCGAACAGGGCCGGCTCATCGGCGAAGGAAGAGAAGGACCAGAGCACGATGGCATCGAATACCCCGAGTCCTCCCGGGACATGGCTCAGGAGCCCGGCGAACTGTGCAATTATGAAGACAGAAAAGAACAGCGGAAAGCCGATGGCTTCCTGGCCGGGCAGGAGGACAAAGAGCACGAGGCTCGCGATGATCCAGTCGACAGAAGCCACAAGGAATTGCAGGAGGGCCACGCTGGCCTTTGGAAACGAGAACTCCGCGCCGAAGACCGTAACGGAGCGCCGTACGAACAGGGAAAGGAGAAGATAGGCAGCGCAGGTCGCGAGGAGGGCCGCTCCCACGAGCCCGGGGCCAGCGTCCGGAATCCATCCCGACAGCGCAGAAGGCAGGGACGGGGGCTTGAATACGAGGGCCAACCCTCCGGTGAGGAATAGCCCGACCCAGAAGGTGGCGATGCAGAGCGAGATGAGCCTCGCGATGTCGGCGCCGGAAAGCCCGTATCGGGAATAGTACTGATATCTGATCGCATTGCCCGTGACGAGGGTAAAGCTCAGGTTGTTGCTGAAAACGTAGCTCAGGACCGAGGTGAGGGCCACCTGACGGAGGGGCAGCCGCTTCCCGAGGTGGAGGAAGGCGACAAGGTCGTAGCCTACAAGCGCGGCATAGGAAAGGAGGGTGAGGAGAACTGCGGCCAGCGGCGCGGCGGGAGAAAGGGAGCCCAGCACGGAGGCGACAGCGGCCAGATCAGTGGTTTCAAGCTTGACCCCGATCGACCAGGCTGCTGCAAGAAAGATGACGAGCGAAAGCGATCCTCCCAGGATCATCGATGTTTTCTTCGTCACGGTCACTCCGCAGGTTGTTGCGATCCTCCGGGAAGGCCGCAGATGCGATCCTTGACCGCAGTGACGTCTTCCTTCGTGGGCCCTGGCTGTTGCCGGCCCATGGCGGCATCATGGACTCTTCCGGCGGAAAATGCAAATGGTGGCGAAGCTACATTCACGATTGTGCATACATGGCTTCCATCATGCCAATCCCTTGGGGTCATACCCTCCAACACCCTCGATGATGATAATTAGGAACGAGTGGCCGGGTGGAAGCCGCGTTTTTGCCTCCCGGCTGGACCCGGAAGCCGGATGGGCAAGGAAACCATTGGCACTGTCGATTCCGGGCATGGCGTGACCTCTTCGACGTGGCGAACAGATCCATCATTTTGGCTGCCTCTGGATGTCCGAATCCAAGCCCCGAAACCGGGGACTTTCACTATCGATGTCCTGGCCGTACCAAAGAAGCGCAAGCCAGCTATCGATCCCTGTCCTGAACATAGCCTCGTCGCCGAAGTCCCCTGCGGCTCGTGTAGGTCAGCCCACGCAGTACGGCACCGGCAACATGTCTGGCCCCTGGGGACCCCTGGTGCGACTTTCCCCAGTCACCCAGGTGAATGTCGGCTACCGGCCCCTGCCGATTGTGCGACCTTCAATTCAAATCTATACTCGAAGCAATCTATGAAAATGGAGGTCCCCATGCCCCTCCCGAATACTAGGGCAACGTCCCGGTCGATCAGGGTTCCCCTTTTCCTGCTTGCCCACGCACTGACCCTCCCCCTTATCGCCCAAGCGACGCAGCCTGAAGCCACAGAGTCAATCCGGGGAGTGTCCCTTGTTATCGGAAACGGAACCTACGCCAACACCCGCTCCCTGGCCAACCCAGCCAACGATGCCGAGGATGTGGCGGCGGCGATGAAGAAGCTGGGCTGGGAGGTGCTGAGCTACAAGAATGTGTCGCTCAAGGCGATGAAGACGGCGGTCCGGGACTTCGCCACGCGCCTGTCCGGCAAGAAGGCGGGCTTTTTCTACTACGCGGGGCATGGCATCCAGGTCGACGGGGTCAACTACCTGGTGCCGGTGGACGCGGATATCAAGCTCAAGGCCGAGGCTCAGGACGCTGCCCTGCCCGCCGACTTCGTGCTCAGTGCGATGGATGAGGCGGGGGTGCCGATCAAGATGGTCGTGCTCGATGCCTGCCGCGACAATCCCTTCGAAGCCTCGCGTGGTAGTGGAACGAGGGGGCTGGCGGTGCTGGGGAAGGCGCCAAAGGGTACTGTCATCGTCTATGCGACTGCGCCGGGAGACGTGAGCAGCGACGGAACCGGGCGCAATGGAGTCTTTACCGAGGCCTTTCTTTCCAATCTGGCCATTCCAGGCCTCGAGTTCAGGGAGATCTTCGATAGGACGGGGGAGCAGGTCAGGACGAGGACCAAGGACGCGCAGAATCCCTGGATGAATTCGAGCTACTACGGCAAGCTCTATCTCGTGAGCCCCGCGGATGCCGAGCGTTCCATCGCTGCCAACCTCGACGCCTCAAAAAAGGTGCTCGCTGCCCTCGAGCAGGCCCAGGCAGAGAGCGCCAAGGCCCTGGCCGCCGCCAAGACCCAGGAGGAGCGCGATCGCATCACGCTCCAGGGCAAGCAGGCGGCTGCCCAGCTCGCCGCGCAGCGTGAGGAAGCGAAGGCCCTGGAGCGCGAACAGCAGCTCCTTGCATCTCGTGCCGCCGAGGACGATCGCAACCGCGCCGCGATCGCCGACCGGGCCCGCGATGCGGAACAACAGCTGGCCTCGTTGCGGCAGCAGGCCGAGACGAGCCGCCAGTCGATGGGCTACGGCTCCTCGGGCGGCGACGAACTCGCTATCGCCTACTACCGCATCAAGAACTACGAGAGGGCAATAGCTGAGGTGGTCAAGCGCTTCGACGAGTCCCTGGCACGCCGACTCACCGAAATCGCCGCCGCCCGGGACAGGCGGATCGAAGGCATCGAGGGCTACGCCAAGGAGCCCTGGGAAAGCGCGAAGGAGTTCGAAGTGCGCAAGGCCGCTGCCCGAGCCCTCGCCGCCAGCGACTACAACCGGGAAGCGGCGAGCCTCCGCTCGAGCTACGCCGAATCCTCGCAAAAGGAAGGCGCCGGCCTCAAGGACGAGCTGGCGAAATCCGAAGCCTCCCTCGCGGGCAAGACCTGGCCCCTTTCCCCGAAGGCCCTGAGCCTCGGGCGTGGAGACTTCGATGCCGACAGGAAGAGCTGGGATTTCACCATCGCCTCGACCGAGGGGCAGCTTCCCACCTTCATCACAACACTGACCTATCCCATCGTCTCCAAGAACCAGGAAGAACTACGAACGGCTTTCACATCGCTCGACAACGCATGGAAGGCCCAGGCCTTCGAAGCGCGGGCGACTTGTGGCCTGCGCAGGAACAGCCGGGGCCAATGGGAGGCCTACGTCGTCGAGGTTTCCATCGTCAACCTTGGTTCGCAAGCCGCGACCTTCGCCACGAAGAAGGTGGCCGCCTTCCCCTATGTCCCGACAAGCCCCCTCGCCCGGCTCATCGTCACGGGCCTCCCCGCCCTCGGCACGCTCCGGGTGGGATCAGCCTCGCTCAGCGCTGTTCAGGCGGACAAGGGCGTCCTCGACTTCGGCTCGCTGCCCGCCATGCAGGACTTGCCCGTCTCCTGGGAATTGCCCGCAGGCGCGACGCTCGGGATACAGGCCCCGTCGCTCAGTCTCGGCGTCGGTGAGACCCGCGAGCTATCCTACCCGCTCGGCACCCTCCACATCCCCCTCCTCCTCGACGACGCCACCCTCCACTTTGGCAGGGGCCTGGGCAGCGAAGTCGTCCTGGGCGCGGACGACCGAGCCAAGGGATCCTTCGCCCTCCTTCCGGGCAGCTACGCGGTCAGCGTGAAGGGAACGGTGGTCTTTGAGGGAAGCGTGACGATCCGCGCGGGGACGGTCACCGAATTGCCGGGCTACAGCGAGGCCGCCAACAAGCAGCTTCACGACGCACAGGCGGCGAAAAGAAAGGCCCTGAGTCAGATCGGCCAACGCAAAAAACTGAGCCTTGCTTCCCTGGGAGCCGGTGTTGCGGGCCTGGCTCTTTCCGGTCTTTCCTATGCCCTCGGTTCCAGCGCCCTCCAGGCCTACAACTCGGCGAACAGTTCTGACGCGCTCCTGATGGCGCGGGGCGATGCCCAACTCTACAGCAGCCTCTTTATCGCGAGCGCCGGGGCCGGAGGACTTGCCCTCGGAGCCGGTGGACTACTCTGGCCCTGGAGCCCCTCGGAAAGCTCCCTGCAGCAATCCATCACCGATCTCACCCGCTCCATCTCAAAGCTGGCCGAGGGGCAGCTCAAATGAAGAGCGCGGCGACTCTTCCTGCCACGATCGCAACCATCGTTCTGGCCCTGCTCGCCGTTCTTGGCCTGAGCGCCTGCGCCGAGCTCTGGGGACCCTTGAACGACCCGGCGGACCCCAAGGCCCAGGCCTACCAAGGCTACGAGACGGTAAAGAATCCCGACGCCATCGCCCCCGTGTCGCCAGCCGACGGCGCCACCCTGGTCGGAACCCTCCTCACCACCAACAAGATAGCGGGAGCGACCGTCTACGAGCTCAGGCTGGCGACAAGCGCCGC
>JBMOIK010000321.1:0-5037 GCA_049317365.1 Rectinemataceae bacterium
GCGACCTCTTCCTCATCCCCGACAGGCCCTGCGCCATCGAGAAGGCCTTCGGGCTTGCCGCCCCGGCGGACATCGTCCTCCTCCTGGGCAAGGGCCATGAGAACTCCATCATCTACGCCGATGGTCCTCATAGTTATGACGAATTTGAGACGGCCCGCCGCGCCCTGGCCCGGCTGGGATACGGCGACAGCCCCTGACTTAGATTTAGTTGTCATGATTTCAGCCTCCATCCCGAGCGCGACCCAAGGAGCGACCATGCAGCGTGTTGTCTTTCTCTACGGCGGAAAGTCCGGTGAGCACGAGGTTTCACTCCGATCGGCGGCGAGCATCGTAGCCCACCTCGACGCGGCACGCTTCGAGGCCGTACTCGTCGGCATCGGAAAAGATGGTGTATGGAGGCTGGAAGAGGGCGGTCCCGCAACGCGCGATCCCCTCGAGCCACTCAGACTGGGGCCTGGCCCCCGGGTCCTGGTTGTGCCCTCGGGTGGGCTTGCAGTCGAGCGCAGGGAGGGAATTGAGGCCCTGCCCTGTGATTGCGTGTTCCCGGTCCTCCACGGCAGCTATGGCGAGGATGGCACCATCCAGGGCCTCCTTGAGTGCGCAGACCTGCCCTATGTAGGAGCCCCCGTACTGGGTTCTGCCCTCGGAATGGACAAGGAGAAGGCCAAGCTCCTGTGGATACAGGCCGGTCTCCCGGTCGTGCCCTTCATGACGGTCAGGCGCGCTGATCTCGGCGATGCCGATCCGGAGGGTACTGTCAGAAGGCTCGCAGGCGAGATCAGCTCGCGTTTCGGCTGGCCCGCCTTCGTGAAGCCCGCCTGTGGGGGCTCCTCCGTGGGGGCATCGAAGGCCTCCGATGCGGCGGATCTCGGGCGAGCCCTCGCAGCTGCCCTCGAGTGGGACGACAAGGCCCTTATAGAGCCATTTGTCGATGGCCGGGAAATCGAGTGCTCCGTCCTTGGCAACGACAAGGCGCGGGCCTTCCCCCCGGGAGAGATCGTCCCCAGCCACGAATTCTACGACTACGAGGCCAAGTACATCGATCCGGACGGAGCCAGGCTCGTGATTCCAGCCGACCTCGACGCAACAATATCCGAGTCGATCCGATCCATCGCAGTACGGGCCTATGAGGCCCTGGAGCTCGCGGGCATGGCGCGCGTGGATTTCTTCGTGAGGCGGACCACATCAGAGCTCCTGCTCAACGAGGTCAATACCATTCCAGGCTTCACCTCGATCTCGATGTATCCCAAGATGTGCGAATCAGGGGGGCTGGGCTACAGTGAGCTTGTAACTCAGCTTGTTGAGCTCGCGCTCGAGCGTCGCGAAGGAAGGAAGCGGCTTCGATATTCCTTCTGAAGTTCCTCTATCCTTGGTTGGACCGTCCCGCCTTCGCTGCCATGTAGGCGCGGAATTTCTCAGGGTCTGCCTTGAAAGCAACAATGCGCGTCCCTGGCTCCCTGGCTGCGCGTTCCACCGATGCCCTCGCCTCTGAAAGGAGCCTCGAGGCTTCGATATCCCGCCCGCTTTTTGAGGAAAGCCCCATGGCGAGGATGGACGCTGCCTTGGCCTGGTCTATGCCCCTCCGCCCGAGCTTGTCGAGGATCCGCGTCCTGAGCGCTTCTGCCTGAGCCAGGGCAGCAACTGCCCCCACCTGCTTGCGGATCACTGTCCACACCCCGGTTTCGGGTTCGAACACGCCTTCCGGAGTGGCAAAAAAGCGCTCGACCTCAGTAGCGCAGGCGACGATGGCCACAGGATCATCGGATAGTCCTGCCGCGTCAATCTGGATCACACTGAGGTCTTCGGCGGCTTCGTTCGCAGCAAGCAGATCCCTGGCAAGACGCTTGGCAAAGCGGGACTCCTCGCGGGCGCCGTCGCGGGTAACCAATGAAGGTGTGGAGGTAATCCCCGCAAGACGGCCTCTCGCCTCAGGCACTTCGGCAGGGGATCCCGTTTCGAATCGGGTTCCTCGGCTATCGGCATTCGCCTCGGATCGATGTTCTGTGTGGGGAGACTCGGCATTGATCGGTGACCAGAGATCAGGAACGGTGAATTCGCTCGCAAATGTTTCCTCGGATATGCCGGGGTTCGGTCCAGAAGCAACCCAGCTCGCATCCTCGCCATGCCGTCTAAAGCGCAGTGCAAAGACCAGGGCCAGGACCATGCTCGCAGCGGCAAGTATCGCGGCGTCGCGGAAAACTGAAAAGACCTCACCCTGGGGAGTGACCACAAAAACCCCATGCAGACTCATGCCGCCACCTTGAGGGGAACCGAGCCCTTCCTCAAGGTGAATGGCCGTCCCCTCGGGCACGAGGAAGACAGCACCGTCCGGGCCGCGTGCTCCTCCAGCCAGGTAGTGCGAGGAGGCCGGGATACTCCAGAGGAGGCCTGCCTCGCGATCAGTCACGGCCAGAAGGAGGAGGCTCCGGCTCGCCCGGTATTGCCGACCCACAAGGGATCGCAGCCTCGCATCCGCAAGCATTGAGGGGGGCTTCCCCTTTCCAAAGCTGCGACAGAGTTCGGCGAAATCGGCGCGGGCAGCCCGGAGTCCCACATCCTTCCCCAAGGACAAGCGAAGGGGAACGGAGCTGATGGCTATGGCAAGCACAAGGCCCGACGCAATGACTACGATGATGCTATGTTTCCGTTTCATGAGTGACTATTATAATAGCCAACAATGCCCGGCAACGAAAGACGGAATTGCGCCATTTTCGAGGCTATCGTGCGAGGCAGCCACGCTTTCAGACCTGCACGGGTGCTCGGGCCGGAAAGGAAGTGACAATGGCCATCCGAAGGCCCATCTTTGCTGGCAGCTGGTATCCTGCAGACGCGCCTGCCGTCAGGGGACTGATCGCGCTCTGGGCCCTGCCCAAGGGTCCCCAGGATTCCCTGGCCATCGTAGCGCCACACGCTGGATGGACTTTCTCGGGCAAAATGGCGGCAAGAGCCTGGGCGCGCCTCAGACGGGTGGATACCATCGTCATCATCGGAGGCCACCTCGGACCCTCAGGTCCCATCCTCTTCGCTCCAGAGGAAAGCCTGGCCACGCCCCTGGGCGAGCTCGGGGCCGATATGGAACTACGCGACCTTTGCCTCCGCA
The DNA here is from genome assembly GCA_049317365.1 of Rectinemataceae bacterium. Taxonomy (GTDB): domain Bacteria; phylum Spirochaetota; class Spirochaetia; order Treponematales; family Rectinemataceae; genus CAIJMU01. The sequence goes on from JBMOIK010000321.1 coordinate 3,101, forward strand.
CTCTAGGCGAAAGTGGCTTCGACATCCAGGCGGATCGGGAGCCAGACAATACCGTGGAGCTGCAGCTTCCCTTCGCAGCCTATTACGCTCCGAACTCGCGCTTCCTCTGCCTGCGGGCTCCTCCCGGGCAGGCCAGCATCGAACTGGGGCCTGCGCTCGCAAAGTCAGCCGCCTCCCTTGGCAGGAGCCTCGCCGTGGTAGCATCCACCGACCTGACCCACTATGGCCCAGACTACGGCTTCGAGCCCAGGGGCCGTGGAGAGGCGGGCCTCGCCTGGATGCGGGACACGAACGACCGGCGCTTCATCGAAGCCGTACTGGCCCTCGATGCCGAGGCAACGCTTTCCCTCTGCCGTGCCGAGCGCTCGGCCTGCTCGGGAGGGGCCGTGGCCGCTGCCATCAGCTTCTCGAAGGCCATGGCTGCAGGCGGTGCCGAGCTGCTGGACTACGGAACAAGCCACGACCGGGGGCCTGCGGAATCCTTCGTGGGTTACACGGCGATGGCGCTCGGAATGGCAGATAGGACTAATTAGTTATTTTCAACCTTCAGCCGGTCCTCCGGGACCTCCGAAAGGTACTCGTCAAGCACGATCCGCATGGCCGGGATGTCGATGGCGTTCTGGAACCGCGTCCTGAGGTGATGGGCGAAGCTGAAATTGTCAGCGTAATATCCCAGGAACCGCTTGGCCCGGGACTCATGGTACTCGGGGGGCAGGAATTCCTCGACGAGGCCGAGGAAGCGCAGGGCTACCTCGCGGAGGTCGATCTCCATCTCGAAGGCGGGATCGGTTTCGCGGCCCCGTATGAGGGCGAAAATCCACGGCCGCCTCGCGGCCTCCCGGCCGATCATGATGCCTGCGGGCCGCGCCTCGGCCATCCACCTGGCGTATCCATCATAATTACGAACATCACCGTTGCCGAGGACCGGCACCGGCAGCTCCGAGGAAAGTCGCGCCACATAGTCCCAGCGTCCCGTCCGCCTGAATTTCTGAGCCTCGAGTCTCGGATGGAGCGTCAGGAAATCCAGCCCTGCTTCCACGAGGCCATCGCAGAAGCCCTTGAGGCGCCCATAGTCGTCATCTGCCCCGATCCTGAGCTTTGCGGACAGCGAGCCGCTCCAGGCTCCGCGTGCCAGGCGAACCAGTCCGGCTGCCTTCTCAGGCTCGCGCATCCATGCCGCCCCGCCGCCCGAGCGCAGTATGTGCGGGGCCGAGCATCCGAAGTTGATGTCCGCTCCGAAGACGCCGCGTGTCGAGACCTTCTCGAGGGCCCCTGGCAGGGGCTCGGGCCTTGTCGTATAGAACTGGTACACTACCCGCCCCGGTTGCGGATCGGCGTCAAGGTAACAGCTGTCGAAGGGCGAGTGCGACAGGAGGGCCGCCGCGCTCGCCATCTCGGTGAAAGCAAGGTCGAGGCCGCCGAAGCCAAGGATAAGCTGCCGCAGCGCCCGGTGTGTAAGGCCAACCATGGGCGCAAGAACCAGGGCACGCGGCGGCAGGGTGACCTTCATGCCGGCAACAGCGTGGCTATATCTTCCTTTTTCGTCATGCACCTCATGCAAGCTCAAGCTCCCCCCGCCGTCACTCCACTGCTACGATAACGTTCGATGCCTTGATCACCGCATAGGCGGTTCCACCAACAGCAAGCCCAAGGCTAGCCACTGAGGACTTCGTAATTACTGAGACTATTTCAGATCCACCAGGCAGTTCCAGGATCACTTCTGCATTGACCTCGCCGAGATGCACTTCCTTGACCATGCCCTTGAGCACGTTCCGGGCACTCAGTTTCATGATTCCTCCTTGTTGCTGGAAGTTACGGATTTCCACGCTCTGATTCAAGTTGGCGGCCCGATAGTCGGCGCAACTATCCTTTAAAGCATAATACCGGGTTTCTCGCTGCGCTAGAACGGGCCGCCCGTGGGCGGCCCGAGAGTCGCA
>JBMOIK010000322.1:0-5032 GCA_049317365.1 Rectinemataceae bacterium
AGATTGACCGCAGCTACCTCCCCGCGCGGGGCGGAGGCCGTGGCCAGCGAGGTCCAGGCCGAGACGGCCAGGGGCCAGGCGAAGACGGCGGCGCCGATGGCGAGCAGGGCGACGATGGACCACAGAAGGGAAGGCGGGATGGCCCGCGAAGCCGGCAGGAAGGGCTCGAGCTCCACGGACCTGCCCGCATCGACCACCCGCTCGAGGATCTCGGAGTCCCTGAGCCTTGACAGGGCGCGAGTGGCTACGCGGTGGCCCGGTTTCTCCTCGAGTATCGAAAGGTAGGTGGCGATGGCCTTCTCCGCCTCTCCACGCCGGAGCTGCAGCGCGGCGACGCAGAGCCGCGTGTCGATGTCGGCCGGCTCAAGCTGCTCCGCCCGGCGGAGGTAGCTGTTCGCTCCGCCGAGGTCACCCGAACGGAGGCAGGCCGAGCCTAAAAGATAGTAGTAGCTATGAGAATCCCTGAAGAGCGGCAGCTTCGGCTCGAGAAGGGTGATGACGGCGGCATGCTTGCCAGCCGAAGCGAGCCGCCTGGCCTCGTCAAGCGCGGATCGTGCCATGGTACGGCCTTCAGTAGGCCTTTTTCCGCTCCTCGAGGAGTTCGAGGATCTTCTTCCAGGCGGCGATCTCGTCGGGCCCGGGGATCGTACCCGAGGAAAGGACGAGGTCGATCCGTGACAGGAGGTCGCGCACCGACAGGAGGTCGCCGGAGATGAGGGACCTCGTGTCCCCAGTGCCCTGCTGGCTCAGAACGGTCTTGGAAAAGAGGGCTGCGGTATCCGAATCGCTTCCGGCCACGGCAGGAGGATAGCCCTTGGGGTTGAAGGCACCCATCCCGATGACGACTGACATCGACGAGCCCTTGCCGACCGAGCGGGCGTTCCAGTACTCGGTGAGGGCCGAGTCGTTCACGGAGTAGGGCAGCAAGGTGAAATTCCGTGCAGTCGAGGCGTCAAGGATCCAGGTCGCCTCGTTGAGGCGCTTCCAGTTGGCGAAATGCACACGATCGGGCTTCGTATAGCCCTCCCCCTGGAAGACAAGCATGAAGTCGACGTTGTCACCAGGAGTCCTGGCCCAGTCCTCGAAGCTGCTCCCCTCGAAGACAAACTCTCCGGGGACCTTCTCCTTTGTCGGAGTCCTGAAATGCACTCCCGACTTCTCGGCAAGGAAGGTGTCCAGAACAAAGCGGATTCCGACCATTGCGTCCTTCTGGGAAACGTTCTCGACGGTCACGGTCATCTTGATGCCATCGGGAATGGCTCCTCCAGCGGAGCGGGCGAACTCCAGCTTCTGGGTCACGCGGGCAAAAGCCGACTTGAACTCGATGCTGGCTCCGGTAGGGATGCGCGCGATGGACTGTCGGAATTCCGAGGAATCCCCGAGACGATACTGTCGACCCTCGAAGGAGAGGTCGAGGTGGCTCGTCCTTGGATCCTGGTCGAAGAAGAAGGGTTCATACTTCTCCTTTGCGACATCGACAAGCCTGTAGAGGGAAAAACGGGCGTTGGATTCATCTATGACGATCCGGCAGAGCCCCTCCTTCACCTCGAGGGCGTGGATGGAAAGGCTGGCCCATAGCGCGAGGGCCGTGCAGCCGATGCCGCGGCCAAGACCCCTGGCGAGACGGCTCATTGGGTACCTCCAGCCGAAAGCTTGGTCAGATAGAAAGCGAGGAGGTCGAGGGCGCGCGCCTTGGTGGCGAGCACCTCTGCTGAGAGCACTGCTGTCGTCGGGACCACCGAACCGGGCGCAGCGGCCTTCGCTGCCGCGTCGGCCTCTGCCTTGGCCTTGGCGATGGCCTTGGCCACTGCATCCTCCTGACTCTTCGAGGAGGTGCTTCGCATGGCATCGAGCTCCGAGCGGGCCGAGGCGAGGTTGGCACCGGATACGGCCAGCTTGGCCGATAGGTCTGCAACCTTCGCCCGGAGGTCTGCCGCATCGCGCTCGGCATCGGTCACAGCCCCTCGCTTGAGGTCGGCGAGTTCCTTCTGGTAGACGGTGATGGCCTGCTCGTAAGCCCGTTCCTTCCGCCTGAAATCGTCGATGGAGCGGAGGGATTCCTCGTGGCTCCAGGTCAGGAGCTTCAGGAGCTCCTCCTCACGGAACTCCAGGTCGATGAGGTCACGGCGATGGGTGGCAGACTCGAGCTTCACGCTTTGGGGATAGCGCTCTATGAGGGCGGCAAAGGCCCTGCGAGCCTCATCGAGGCGGCCGAGGGCATAGAGGGATTCGCCGCTCCAGAAAAGCGCGGAAGAACGCAGGTCATGGGAGGGGGCCGCCGACATGAAGGCCGCAAAGGATACCAGGGCGCCCTGGTAGTCGGCCTTGCCGAACTGGATGCGCCCCTTCTGGTAGAGGAGGTCGGGTACATGAGGATTGCCGGGATAGGAAGCGAGGAAGGTCTGGATGGACCGCTCCGTGGTCTGCATGTCCCCGAGGGCCATGGTAGCCAGGGCGCTCCAGTAGAGCGCTTCGGGACGCTCTTCGGTAGCTGTCGGGTCGGCGAGCACGGCACCGAAGGCCTCGAGCGCCATCGCATAACCACCGACCTGGAAGGACGAAATGCCTGAGTCGAGACGGCTTCGCGCACTGTCCTGGCCAAAGGCGCTGAAGCCCAGCGGCAGGACCATCGCGAGAACTAGGACGCATTTTCGCATGGGAATCCTCCGCTTTCAGTATCGGCCCAGCGTGATGGAAACTCAATCGCTTTGCCGGAGCCAGGGAAGGGGATTTCCATCTGTCATCCCACCCCGGGCTCAAGACCTGACGCACAGCCCTTCACGAAGGCCACCTCACGGGCAGGCTCTGGCATTCCGAAAAAAGCCGAGCCCATGACCAGCACATCGGCACCGGCTTCGATGGCGAGGGCCGCGGTATCGCGCCCTATGCCTCCATCCACCGAGATCAGGAAGCCAAGCCCGAGGCGTTTCCGCATCGCGGCGAGGCGGCGCACCTTGTCGAGGCAGGAAGGGAGGAGGGACTGGCCGCCAAAGCCCGGGTTTACGGTCATGACAAGGACCTGATCCACTACGGTCAGGAGCTCTTCGATGGCTGACAGCGGGGTAGAGGGTACCAGGGAGATACCGGGCCTGCGGCCCAGCTTGCGTATCGCTTCGCAGTGCCGATGGGCGTGGAGGGTAGCCTCGACATGGAAGGTAATGAGGTCGGCGCCGGCATCGGCGAAGGGAACGATGAGGGATTCGGGCTCGACCGTCATGAGGTGGACGTCAAAGGGCAGTATGGAACGGCTGCGGAGGTCGGATACCATCTTGGGGCCGAAGCTCAGATTGGGCACAAATCGCCCGTCCATGACGTCGAGATGGGCCCAGTCAGCGCCAGAGCGGGAAATGGATTCGACAGCGGCGCCCATGGCTGAAAAATCCGCAGCGAGGAGGGAGGGGGCGACGAGGGGTACCTTCATCGGCGCGACAGTAGCATGGCGTGGACGGTCGCGCAACGAGGCCAGCCGACCCAGACGCCAGGCAAGGCCTCCTCAAAGCATCCGGAACGCCTGTCGCAGGGGCGTGGAATGCTTCCAGATTGACCAAGGCTTCCCTTTCAGTATAGGCTTATTTCATATACGCAAACCGAGTTCGCGTTGTCCGGGAACGATCCACCGGCTGCCCGGCCGCGGTCTGCGGTATCGGTCGGCCTTGACATGCGGGTGGCGACCTCATCAGGCGAGAGTGGCCCATCCTGCACGATTGGAAGTGTCATCATAGAGAGCACCGTAGAGAGCAGCGTTGAGAAAAGCATGGTCGAGCACGCACGGGTTACTTCTCTCCTGGCTAATGCCTACGAGGCGCTGCGTGGCGTCGATCTCGACACGGCTTCCTTGATGCTCGAAAAGGCGCTGTCCGTCGACTACGAGAATTCCGAGGTGCTCTTCGCAATGAAATGTGCCGGCTACTGGCAGGATGCACAGACGCGCCTGACCGGGGTAGCCAACCCCTTCGAGCGGGGTGAACTCGTGCTCGGCATATGGAAGACCTTCAGTGCCTTCCAGTCGAGGCTGCAAGGCGCATTCGAACCCTGCCGCTACGCATTCAAGCAATACTGCTTCTCACTCGCCCTCGTGCAGTACCGGGCCCTGCCCAGCGAGGAGGGTGACAGCAATCTCGGAGAACTCGCCCTCCGCATAGGCCGCTGCCTCAAGGGCGCAGGATCCTATGACGAGGCCCTTGCCGAGCTGTCTGTCGCCACCAAGGAGCGCAGGGATGATCCCGAGGCCCTCGCGGAACTGGCCGATGTGCATGGACTGGTCAACGAGATGCGCGAGTCCAAGGCCCTGTTCCGCGAAGCCTTCTACATGGGTCCCCACCGCATCGCCCTCGATTTCCTCGAGTCGGAGATGATCCAGAGGCTCGTCGAGAAGGTGAGGGAGGCCGGCAAGACCGGTCCCGAAGTGGCGGAGTGGATTCCCGTCTACGCCAACCTCCTCGGAGTCTTCACCGTGAAACGCGAGCTCAAGTACGTCGAGGCGGCCAAGCTCAGGCAGTCGATCTACCAGCTCGAGAACGAACTCCGCGAAAACGCCACCGATCGGATCCTGATAATCCCCCGGCTCGTCAACCGGTATTTCTGGCTCATCGACCACTGCATGGCCGCCCACGAGGACCGCGCACGCATCGATGAGATCCTGCTCAAGCTCCGGTTGCTCGATCCCCAGATACACAAGCTCTACACCGCATGAAGAGGAGTGCATATGTCCGATACTGAACAGGCTGAAAAAGTCTTCAGCGCCCACGAGACTAAGGTTCAGGAGCTCCTCAACGAGGAGAAGTGGACGAGGGCGGCACTCACCGCCCATACAGTTGCCACCTTCAAGGAACTCGACCTCATCATCGAGGAAGCCAAGCGGGACAAGGTCGAGGAAGCCATCAAGATCCTCTGCGATGAGCACCTCGGCCACACCAAGAACTCCGTCATAGCCCTCTACCTCTCGGGCGTGATTGCCCTCACCCGCCAGCAGCTCGACGACTCGGCCATGACCACCCTCATCGAGCTGTTCGCCGACAACCGCAGGTGGGCC
>JBMOIK010000323.1:0-5026 GCA_049317365.1 Rectinemataceae bacterium
CGAGCTCTTCCGCGACGCGGTGCAGCGGGTGGTCAGGGCCAACCGCCGCTTCGTGCCGCCCTTCGGTTCCGGGGCCAGCCTCTACGTGCGCCCCCTCGAGATCGGCGTAGGCGCCGAGGTGGGCGTCAAGCCCAGCCCCGACTACCTTTTCCTCATCTTCGTCACCCCGGTCGGCCCCTACTACAAGAGCGGATTCACCCCCGTCAAGCTGAAGGTCGAGGAGGAGATCCACCGCGCGGCTCCCGGCGGCGTCGGCGACATCAAGTGCGGCGGCAACTACGCGGCAGGCATGCGTGCGACAATAGGCGCCAAGCACGAGGGCTATGGGGAGGTCCTCTACCTCGACTCACGCGAGAACCGCTTCATCGACGAGTCCGGATCGTCCAACTTCTTCGCCATCGCCGGAAACACCTTCATGACGCCCAAGAGCGACTCCATCCTCGAGTCCATCACCAGGATGAGCGTCATCAGGGTAGCCGAGGACCTCGGGATGAAGATCGAGCACCGTCCCATCGAGGTCTCCGAGATAGCCAGCTTCGACGAGGCAGGCTGTCTCGGCACGGCTGCCGCGATCACCCCCATCGAGTCCATCACCAGCTCTGGCAAGGAGCATGTCTATACCAAGGATGGCAAGGCGGGTCCCAAGGTGACGGCGCTCTACAAACGCCTCCTGGCCATCCAGCTCGGAGAGACCGACGATCCCTACGGATGGACCGAGATCATCGAGTAAGTGCCAACGATGGCGGGCGGGACTTCCAGCGAAGCCTCGCCCCCGCGCCTCCCTGCCACCCTCAATCCCGGAAAGCCAGCGAACAGTTTTTCTGGATCATGCGATTGCGGGACAGGAGGCGCTGACCTTCAACGAAGGCCTGGGCTGCTATCATCCTATCGAAGGGATCGCGCGTCCATGAGAACTCCGTCGCCTTCATGCACACTTCAAGCCAGCGCCGGTCCAGGACGCGGAGGCCTTGTCCTCCATGAATCTTGTCCAGTCCCAACAGCATGGCTGCCTCCATAAACACGGCGCCCCCCGAACCGGGGAGCGCCGTGTCGCCGCCTTGCGTGGAATCCGCATCCATCCAGATGCATGTCAGCTCAGCACAGTCTCCGGCTCCAGCACCAGCTGCTCGATGGGCTTGCCCGAGGGAACCATGGGCAGGACCGTCTCGTCGATGTCGATCAGGCACTCGACCAGGGCGGGGCCGCCCGAGGCCAGGGCCTTTTCGAAGGCGGCTTCGAAACCGGGCATGTCGGTCACCCTCCAGGCGGGGATGCCGAAGGCGTCCGCCAGTTTCATGAAATCGGGGCCGCGGTCGAGGGTGGTCTGGGAGTATCGTCCCTTGTAGAACATCCGCTGCCACTGGCGAACCATGCCGAGGGTCCCGTTGTTCATCAGAACTATTACAATCGGGAAATTGTAGTGAGCGATGGTCGCCAGCTCGGCCAGGTTCATCCTGAAGGAGCCGTCACCGGCCACGTGTACGACCCTCCGGCCGGGCATGCCGATGTGGGCGCCCATCGCGGCGCCCGTTCCGAAGCCCATGGTGCCAAGGCCACCGGAGGAGACGAAGGTCCTGGGCTTCTCGAAGGGATAGAACTGGGCTACCCACATCTGGTGCTGCCCGACTTCCGTAGTGATTATCGCATCGTCGCCGACCTTCGCATGGATGGCTTCCATGACGAGCTTGGGCGGCATGGAAGTCTTTCTTGCATGGGAGGTCGGGCGCTCGGCCTTCCATTCCTTTATGTGTCCTCCCCAGCCCGAACCGTCCTTTTTTCCGACGCGGGCGAGGAGCCCGTCAAGGGTCGCCGCGAGGTCTCCGACAAGGGAGATGCTACTCTGGATGTTCTTGTTCACCTCGGCCGGATCGATGTCGATCTGGACGATTCGCGCGTTCTTGGCGAAGGAGGCAGCATTGCTGACGACGCGGTCCGAAAAGCGCGCGCCGATGGCGATAAGGAGGTCCGCGCGGTTGACTGCCATGTTCGAGGCCTTGGTCCCATGCATGCCGATCATCCCGGTGCACAGCGGATGATGCGAGGGAAAGGCGCCGTGCCCCATGAGGCTCAGGGCTACGGGGGCCTGGATGCGTTCGGCAAGTTCGTACAACCTGTCCGAGGCCCCCGCCGCGATGACACCGCCGCCCGCATAGATGAGGGGACGCTCGGCTGCCGCGATGGCTGCGGCCACGATATCGAGTTCAGCCTCGCTTGCCTTCGGGATGCTCCGGAGGGGGAGGATGGGGCGCCTGCCCGCAGCACCGGGCGCCTCGGTCTCCCATTCGGCAAATGCAGCCAGGACGTCCTTGGGGATGTCCACGAGGACCGGTCCCTGCCTGCCCTCCATCGCGATCTCGAAGGCGGAGCGTATCGTGCCCGCGAGCTCCTCGATGTCCTTCACGATGAAGTTGTGCTTCGTGATCGGCATCGTCACACCCGTGATGTCCACTTCCTGGAAGCTGTCCTTCCCCAGGAGGCTGAGCGGCACGTTGCCAGTGATCGCCACCATGGGAATCGAGTCCATATAGGCGGTGGCGATGCCGGTGACGAGGTTGGTCGCTCCAGGTCCGCTCGTGGCGAGCACGACGCCAGGCTTGCCGGTCGCCCGGGCGAAACCGTCGGCAGCGTGGGCGGCTCCCTGCTCGTGGGCAGTCAGTATGTGCCTGATCCGGTCGGTCTGGCCCTGCAGTTCGTCATAGATCCCAATGATCGAGCCGCCAGGATAGCCGAAGATCGTATCGACCCCCCGCTCGATGAGGCACTCGATGAGGATGCGCGCTCCGTTGAACTTCATTCACGATCTCCCGTTCCGGGCACCGCGCCCCTGGTCCTCGAAAAGCTTTCTCACCGCCGCGCCCATCTCACGCGTGCCCACGAGCCGCTCGCCCGTGGCCCCCGTGGCGATGTCGGCCGAGCGCAGACCCGCATCGAGGGTGCGGCCCACCGCTTCCTCGACAGCCTGGGCCTCCTTTTCGAGGCCGAGGGAGTGCCTGAGCATGAGCGCCACCGAAAGGATGGTTGCGAGGGGATTGGCCTTGTCCTGGCCGGCGATGTCGGGGGCCGATCCATGGATGGGTTCAAAAAGGCCAGGGCCCCCTGCCCCGACGCTCGCGCTCGCGAGCATGCCGATGGAACCGGTCACCATGCTCGCCTCGTCCGAAAGGATGTCGCCGAACATGTTGCTCGTCGCAATTACATCGAATTGACGGGGATTGCGCACAAGCTGCATCGCACAGTTGTCGACGTACATGAAGGACAGTTCGACATCCGGCCACTGGGCGGCCATGGCCTTGGCAGTCTCGCGCCAGAGCCTTCCCGACTCAAGGACATTGGCCTTGTCGACCACGCAGAGCTTTTTCGACCTGCCACGCGCGGCATCGAAACCCACGCGGAGCAGCCGCTCGATCTCGGCCCGCGAGTAGCGCTCGGTGTCCCAGGCCTCGTCCCCGGCCGCATTGCGTCCCTTGTCGCCGAAGTACATTCCACCTGTCAGCTCCCGGACTATGAGGATGTCGAGGCCTCCCTCGATCAAAGCGGGCTTGAGCGGGCTCGCCTCCGAAAGCTGGCTGAACATCTTGGCCGGGCGCAGGTTGGCGAAGACCTTGAGGCCACCCCGCAGCGCCAGGAGCCCTGCCTCGGGCCGCTTCGAACCCGGCAGGTCGTCCCATTTAGGTCCACCCACCGCACCGAGGAGGACCGCGTCCGCGGCCTTGCAGGCTGCGAGGGTCTTCGCCGGCAGCGGTTCCCCGGTGGCATCGAGGGCGACGCCACCCATCAGCTCCTCCGTCACGAGGAAGGAATGCCCGAATCGCGATGCCACCGCGTCGAGGACGCCGAGGGCCTCCCTGACGACATCGGGACCTATCCCGTCCCCGGGTATTGTCACAATACTGAATTTCATCCCAGTTCCTCCGTACTTGCAGGACCCTTCATACATAGGCCTTATAGCGGCGCTCGATGTCCTTGATCAGCTTGTATTCGATCGAGTCGACGAGCGCTATCCAGCTCGCCTCGATGATGTCGGTGGACACACCGACCGTCGTCCAGGCGCCGCTCTGGTCAGCGCTCTCGATGAGGACCCTGACAGCCGAGGCAGTGGCGCCGGAGTCGATGACACGGACCTTGAAGTCCACGAGCCTCATCGAGGCGATGTTCGGGTAGAAGCGCTCGAGGGCCTTGCGGAGTGCCAGGTCAAGGGCGTTCACCGGCCCGTCGCCCTCGGCCGCCGAGATCTCCGCCACGCCTTCGACCTCCACCTTCACGAGGGCCGTCGCGCAGTGCGCCTTGTCGGCTACCGGCTGCTCGCCGATGGTCCGGTAATGCCCCAATTGGAAGAAGGGCTTGTACTTTCCCGTGGCCTTCCTCATGAGGAGTTCGAGACTGCCGTCAGCACCCTCGAACTGGTAGCCGTCACGTTCCATCGCCTTGAGCCGCTCGACGATCAGGGCCACCGCAGGAGAGTCCTTGCCGAGGCTCGGGTCGATCTTCCTGATCTTGTCGAGTATGACGGAGCGCCCTCCCACCTCGCTGGCGAGGAAGCGCCGGTCGTTGCCGACCAGGGGAGGCTCGACGTGCTCGAAGGAGACCGGATCCTTCATCACCGCGTCGATGTGCATGCCGCCCTTGTGCGCAAAGGCCCTGCGGCCCACATAGGGCATGCCCTCGTCGAAGCTGATGTTCGCGATCTCCGCGATCCGGCGCGTGGACACGGTGATCGCGGCAAGGCTCTCCTCGGGAAGGCATTCCTTCCCGAGCTTGATCCTTATAGTAGGGACGATCGTGGAAAGGTTGGCGTTCCCGCAGCGCTCGCCGAAGCCCGCGAGTGTGCCCTGCACCTGCAGGGCTCCACCATCCACGGCCGCGAGGGAATTCGCCACGGCCAGCCCGGAATCGTTGTGGGCATGGATGCCGACAGGAATCCCGAACTCCGCGACGACCTTCTTCGTGAGTTCGCGGACCCGGTCGGGCAGGGTTCCGCCATTGGTGTCACAGAGCACGAGGCACTCAGCCCCACCCCTGGCCGCTG
>JBMOIK010000324.1:0-5003 GCA_049317365.1 Rectinemataceae bacterium
AGCGCTCTTCCCTGGCCTCGGCCCCGAGCTTCGGGACGATCTCCTCGAGGTCGCGGGCCAGGAGTCGCTTTATTTTCAGGTACTTGTTCTCTCCCTCGATGAAGCCCGCTACCAGATCTGACTAGATCTTGGACTGGACTGTACGATGCCGGGAATTCCAAGAACGTTTCCGAGGGGCGCGAAGTAGGTGGCGAAGGGCCAGGGCTGCGTCATGCTCCGACTCGGATCACATGCTGCGAGCGAAGGGGGGAAAGGCCCCACCAGCGTGGACAGGGCAGCCGCAGCAGCACTCGCGCCCAGCATCCTTTCCTCTTGAAGCAAAAAAAGCGTCAAACCTTCACCGGCCCTGGTGGGTGGGTTGACTATCCATCCATTTCAACCATATGGTTGAACCATGAAAGGCAAGGTTCTGGACAAGCGAGCTGCAGACAGGATCAAGGGGGCCGCCAAGGAAATCTTTCTCGTGAAGGGCTATGACGGGGCGACCATGCAAGTTATCGCCGACCTGGCTGGAGTCAATAAGGCCCAGCTCCACTACTACTTCCGGAGCAAGGACAGCCTCTTCATGATGGTCTTCCGCGAGGAGTTCCAGGCCTTCCTCCAGACCAAGATTGGCATCCTCCGCGATGAAAAGCTGGGCCTCAGGCAAAAGCTCGAGCTCTGGATCGATGCCCAGGGGGCCTTCCTTTCGGCCCAGCCGCAGCTGCCCTTATTCATCGTTACCGAGATCAACAGGAATCCCGGGTTGATCCAGGGACTTATGGCGGAAATGAAGCTCCAGCTCCTCTCGGGACTCCTGGGGAACCTGGGCAAGGATCCTGCAATGAAGGATTCTGGCGTCACCCTCGAGGAGCTTATGACGATGATGGTTTCTCTCCTGGTATTCCCCCTCATCGCAGCTCCGATGTTCCAGCTCCTCCTGGGCCTTGGCCCCGAAGGCTGGGCACGGGTCCAGGCGCGGCAGACTGAACTCGCAAAAGAACTGATTCGACGATACCTGCCGTAAGGAGGGCGCACGCCTTGCCTGGGCAGGAGTATTTTATAGCTCTTTATCAACCATATGGTTGAATCAATTGGTCTGGAGGCGGTAATTGAGAAGATTCTGGGAAGCCATGCTGAAGAACAGTGGCTGGGTCGTGCTGGCCTTTGTCATCGTGACGGTGGTCATGGTGGCCGGCGCGAGGCGGATCGTGAAAGACACTTCCGCCGAGGCAATGAATCCCGACCACAACCCCATCGTGGCATTGAATGACAGCATCAACAAGGATTTCAATGTAGGGAGGAACGAGATCTTCGTCCTCCATGCCGACAGCGTATTCACGCCGAAACACCTGACTGAAATCCGCGCAATCACCGCCGGACTCGAGGCGGTCCATGGTGTCAAGAAAGTGACAAGCCTTTCCAACGCCTCGCGCCTCGTGGAATCGGACGGCGTGCTCAGCTCGGGTGACCTCGTGCCGGCCGACAACCCGGGCGAAGAGGAGATCGCGGGCATACGACGCTATCTTGATACCAATTACCTCTTCAAGTCGGGCTTCCTCGCTGCCCAGGACGGTACTTCCACCAACATCGTCGTGGAGTTCGAGGACAGCGCCGACCTTCCGATCATCATGGCCGACATGGTGCGACCCGTGGATGCCAACTGGACGGGGACCTACGACCTTACGGGCATTCCCTCGCTTGAGAGCTACCTCCTCGACGCGGTGAAGATCGACCTTCCCTTCCTCGGCGGCCTGGCGATCTTTGTCATACTGTTCATGTTCGCCGTCAATTACCGCTCCTTCCTCGGCGTCTGGCTTCCCCTCCTCCAGATCCTCGTGGGCCTGGTCTGGGGGGCGGGCAGCTTCGGCTGGATAGGCATGAAGTTCCAGTCCCTCACCATCATCGCTCCCATCGCCATACTGGCTGTCGGCAGCTCCTTTACGCTCCACCTCCTGGGGCGTTATTTCCTCGAGCTTTCGCGGGGAACCGAGAAGCAAAAGGCCATCCTCGAGGTCATGAATCACACCGCCCTCGGGGTCTTTGTCTCGGGGCTTGCCATCACTGCCTCGATGCTGACCTTCCTCCTGTCTGATCTCGGCATGGTGCGGGGCCTGGGACTCTTCAGCGCCCTCGGCGTCTGTGCCGCCATGATCTCTTCACTGACCCTCTTTCCGGCCCTCCTGCACCTTCTGCCCGCGCCGAAGGTACACGTGAAACTCGAGGAGGGCGGCGGCCTCGGCAAGCTGCTCCGTGGGCTCGGACACTGGATCGCAGCCCGTCCGAAAGCCATACTGGGAACCGGGGCGGCCCTCCTCCTCGTGGCATCCTTTGGAATATTCCTCATAGTACCCAATACCGCCCTGATAGGTTTCTTCCGCCCCGACTCCTCGGTCATCCTGGGCATGAAGGCCGTGGACAAGGCCTTCGGAGGCTCGACTTCCGCCAGGATGCTCGTCGACGGAGACCTTCGCGATCCGGAGCTCCTCAAGGCCCTCCTCGCCTATCAGGAGGACGTCCGTTCGATACCCGGGGTCGGTACCTCGACCTCCATCGCTACCCTCATGCGCGCCCTCCACGAGACCCTTTCGGGCGAGGCCGGCATGCCCCAGACACAGAACCTGGTTGCACAGGAACTCCTGGTCTACGAGTCTTCAGGAAGCGTCGACGATCTCACGTCCCTGGTAAACCTCGACTTTACCCAAGGCATTGTCACCTTCATTACCCCGCGGCTTTCCACCGGCGAAACGAAGGCCCTCTTCGCGAAGCTCAGGCAAAGGGCAGATGCCATCATCGGCGACAGGGCGAAAGTCCAGTTTGCCGGAGACGTCCTCACGGAAACTGCCATCGAGGCTGTCATCATCCGCGACTTCATCATCAGCCTTACCCTTGCCCTTGCCCTGGTCATCCTCATCGACAGCCTCATCCGGAGCCTCAGGGCGGCCCTCGTGACCATCATAGTCCTGACTTCCACAATCGTCCTCCAGTATGGCGTCATGGGCCTTGCAGGCCTCCCCTTCAACCTGGCGACAGCACTCGCGGGAGCCCTGGCCATCGGGGTGGGCGACTATGCCATCCACCTCACGGTCCGCTACATGGAGGACAGGAAAAGCGGACTCTCCCCCGAGGATGCCATCGCAACAGCGCTCTCCACCTCGGGACGCTCGGTGGCCTTTACCGCCATGACCATCGGCGGAGGTTTCACCGCCTTGATTTTCAGCCGCATCATGCCCGTTTCGACCCTCGGTGCGGTAATGGTGCTCACTGTGGTCCTCGTCGGAGCGGCCACCCTCACGCTCCTGCCCGCAGCCTGCGTGCTGTTCCTCAGGAATCCCCAGAAGACCAAAGGAGGTCAAAGATCATGACTAGGTCAATATTCCCTGCCATCGCGCTCACTCTCATTTCGACGCTCTCCCTCGCCGCACAGGCCCTCACGGGGACCGAGATCATGGACAAGCACTTCCACACGGCCAAACCCGCTAGCCTTGTGATGACGATGTCCATGACAATTACCAAGAACGGCAAGAAGCTCTCGCGTTCCATGAGCACCTGGGGCATGGGCGACAACGCGAAGGGGGAGGTGGAGCGCAAGCTCATCAAGTTCCTCGCGCCGGGAGACATCAAGGGTTCGGGTTTCCTCTCGTCCAAGAAGGTGGATGGCTCGACGGAGAGCCAGCTCTGGCTGCCCGCCATGGGCAAGGTAAGGCGCCTCTCCTCCGGGGCCTCGGACCAGGACCAGGCTTTTTTCGGCTCGGACTTCACCAACCGCGACATTTCCGGCTTTGTCGAGGCAGAGTTCAACTATGAGCTCAAGGGCGAGGAGGAGGGCGCCTTCATCGTCGAAGCGAAGCCCAGATCCCCCATGACCTATGAGCGGCTCGTCTACAGGATCGATACGAAGGATTTCAACTCGCGGCGCATCGACTACTGGAAGGGCGGCAAGCTCTTCAAGTACCAGACCCTGGCCTACACCGAGGTCGAGGGCTTTGCCCTTCCATCACGCATCCTGATGACCGCCTCCTCGGGCTCCACGACCGAAATCAGGCTCAGCGACCAGAAGGTAGGCCAGGACTTCGGGGAGCAGGTCTTCACCGAACGATTCCTCAAGCAGTAGGCATCATGATGAAAACAATACTGTCATTATGTGCGCTTCTGTCGATCTTCGCAGGCTCCGTCCTCGGGGCCCAGGAGTTCGGAGGCAGCCTCAGCTCCGCCCTGGGATGGTGGGTCCAGGGCAGCTCCATCCTTCCGCCCGCAGTCCTGTTCGAGTCAGGGATCAAGGGTACGCTCGGGGACAAGGCGAATCCTGCGGCGCAGTATCTCGCCCGCGTTCGCCTGGGCTTCGACTCGACACCCGGCAGCGCAAGCCCGACTGCCGCGACTTCCATCGCGCTCGACGAGGCCTGGATCAAGGTCTTTCTCGGCCCCCTGGACCTCTGTCTGGGAAACCAGGTCGTCGCCTGGGGCGCCACCGATGCCTTCGCGCCCATCGATATCGTGAATCCCCGGGATCTTACCCTTCCTGTAGCCTCGCGAAAGCTCCCGACAGCCATGGGACGTGTGATCCTCAACGGCCAGGGTTTCTCCCTCGACCTTGTCGCGCTTCCGGTCTGGGCAGCCTCCCTCCTCCCGGCCCCCCGCTGGCAGACTGCCACCGCGAGCTTCACGCCTCCCGCAGGGATCGTGGTCGATTCGCGCAATGTGGTGACAGACACACCCCAAGCCATCTGGGACAATGTTCAATATGGCGGCCGCCTTGCCGCCAGCCTCGAGATCTTCCAGGGATGGGACCTCGGACTTAGCTGTTTCCATGGCATCGCCACGACTCCCACGGCAAGCACCGCGATGCAGGTGGTCTCTCCCGGGCACGTGACCGTAATAGTTACCAAGAGTTTTGACCGCTATTCCCTAGTCGGTATCGACACGGCCCTTGCCCTCGAGGGGGGGCTCCTCCTCAAGGGTGAGGCGAGCTATCGCCTCCTGGACGGCGGGGACTGGCTTGAGCCTGCGGGAGGTTTTTCTAC
>JBMOIK010000325.1:0-4966 GCA_049317365.1 Rectinemataceae bacterium
CTGTCGCCACGGCCGAAAAGGCCGTGGACGAACTCGACATCTTCTAGCAGCTGGCCGATGGCCGCCGTCAGTACCTTCCGCGTCGAACTGCTTGGCGCAAGCTTCACGGTCCAGACCGATGCGACGAGGGAGCACTTCGAAAAGCTGGTCATGGGCCTTTCTGAAAGGTTCGACGCGCTTCGGCAGGCAACCAATGTGTACGATCCCCTCAAGCTCGCCATCCTCGCTGGCATCACCCTGTCAGACGACCTCGAGCGTGAGCGCGGAAGCTCGGGCGAGGCGGACAAAGCCGCTGGGGAGCTGGCCCGGATCACGGAGCGCCTCATCATGCGCATCGACGAAAGCCTCGCTGTCCCCGAGCGCCAGGCACGGAACGATTGATTTCCCTCGCGATTGCGAATAACCTCGCGTTCCAGAGGCATGTGTGGACGAATCGATCGGCATAGTCCTCGATGATACCCGGCGTCTCGCCGACGTCTGCGGATCCAACGACTACAACCTCGCGGTCATGGAAAAGCTTCTTGGCCGTCGGGTCTTCACCCGCGGAAACGAGCTCCTCCTCGAGGCGAGCGATGATGGCACGCGGCGCCTCTTCCAGGGACTCGTCGACGGGCTCATCCAGTCGCTCGAGGACGGCCTCCCTGCCACCCCCGACCTCATCATCGCCCTTCACGCCAGCCTGACGCCCGAAGGCGAGGCCAGCTGCCGCGACGGATTCCTTGATACCTGCTTCCAGATGCCGGGAGGCTACACCAAGGTCTTTCCGCGCTCACGTGCACAGGGTCTCTTCATGCGGGGCCTGGCGACACACGACCTCTGCTTCGCCATTGGTCCTGCCGGGACCGGCAAGACCTATCTCGCCGTAGCCTGGGCACTCCATGAGCTCCTTTCCAAATCGAGGAAGAAGCTTATCCTCACTCGTCCCGTGGTCGAAGCCGGTGAAAGCCTGGGCTTTTTGCCAGGTGACCTGGCCCAGAAGATCAGTCCCTACCTCCGCCCCCTGTATGACGCGATGGAGAGCCTTGTGCCCTTCGAGACGGTCCGTCGCCTCGAGGAGACACGCGCCATCGAGATCGCGCCACTTGCCTACATGCGCGGCAGAAGTCTTGCTAATTGTGTCGTCATCCTCGATGAGGCCCAGAACGCCACCAGGGAACAGATGAAGATGTTCCTCACGCGCCTGGGGGAGAACAGCAAGGCCATCGTCGCAGGCGATATAACGCAGACCGACCTCCCCCGAAAGGCCAGCTCAGGCCTTGCCCACGCGGTCGGACTCCTCGAGGGAGTGGAGGGAGTCCTGGTTTCCCGGCTCGACGCGCGGGACATCGTCCGGAGCGGACTCGTACGAAGGATCATCGAGGCCTATGAACACGAGTGAGCGGCGGGTCTTCTCGGTGCCAGCCTTTTTCGCCGCCCTGGCCAGTCCAGGCCTGCGTGTCCGGACTTCGGCCATTGGCCTGTCCTTTCTAGGCAGCCTGGCAGCGATGGTCCTCCTGGGTTCCGGCTCCATCGCTCCCGGTACCCCGATAGAGGCTGTCTCTGTCGGCAAGGTCGCGGAACGGGACATCGTGGCAGACCGCAGGATCAGCTACCTCGACGAGAAAGCCACGAAGCTCCGTGCGGAGGCCGAGGCCAGGCTCGTGCTCCCGGTTTTCGAGCTTGATACGCGGGTGAGCCAGACTGCCCTTGACCGCTTTGAAGCTTTCAGGAAGCTCATCGCCTCCTTGGCATCGGGCAAGTTTCCTCCCGACTCCATGACCCTCCGCGTCCAGAGCGCCTTTCCCGGGCTCTTCTCGAAGGCGGAACTCGCCGAGTTCGTGCGTTTCCCCAATCCCGAGCAGCTTCTCGGGGAGTCGGACACGGTGTTGCGGCACCTCCTTGAAAGGGGAATCTGGTCGATTCCGGCCAATGGCCTTGAACCGTATAATTCAGACTATTTCCGGCTGATGCGGAGGGGCAGCTCCTCTGGCGATCCCCAGGAAGTGCCGGCGGGAACCGCCACCACCATGGCAGGGCTTCCACGCGCGGTGGCGGATGAGACCCTGGCGCGCGGGCTTTCCCGGCCGCTGGCTTTGCTGGTCGCCCTGGTCGTACAGCGCTTTGCCGTCGAGAACGTCTGGTTCTCGGCCGACGCCAGCGAGCGGAATCTCGACTCGGCGAAAAAGCGGGCCGAGCCGGTCATCAGGGTGATAGCGCCCGGAGAGAAAATCATAAGGAAGGGGACCGTCGTCTCCGAGGCTGACGCCGACAGGCTTGACGCCGCGCGCCTCGCCCTTTCCCGCCCCGACTGGGGTCGCATCCTCGGTGGTGCAGGCATGCTCGTGACGATACTCCTCCTGGGCCTCCTCCTCCTGGGCAAGGAGGTCACCGGCAAGGAACCTGGCAACGACGATGTCATGATCGCCTCGATCGGGGCCTTCGCCTGTCTCCTGGCCGGCATCGTGGCTACCCGCTGGCTCGACCTTCCCTCGCCGGTCTATGTCGCGATGGTGCTGCCCTCCTCCTTGGTCATAGTGATGGTCGCAGTCCTCTCTGGCCAGCGCTTCGCGAGTCTCTATGCCGTCGTGCTCACCGTCTGTACCCTGGCAGCAACCGACTTCGACGCGCGGGCGGCCGCCTTTACCCTGATTTCAGCCAACGCGGCCATCTTCAGTGTCCGTCGTGTCGAGTCGAGGATGGACCTCGTCCGCTCGGGCCTGACCCTCGGAATCCTCGAGGCGATGCTGGCCCTCGTGCTGACAGCGAGCTCGGTCTCCGGTTTCAGCGCCCTCGCCGAGGCCTTCCTCTGGGGTGGCTTCGCGGGGTTCACGGGAGCCCTTCTCCCACTCAGCCTCCTGCCCGTCCTGGAGCTCGCCCTCAACACCCCGACACGCTTCAGGCTCATCGAGCTTTCAGACCTCAACGCGCCGGCGATGAAGCGCCTCCAGGCGACTGCGCCTGGCACCTACAGCCACTCCGTCGCCGTCGGTCACCTCGCCGAGGCAGCCTGCAGGGAGATCGGTGCCGACCCCCTCCTGGCGCGAGTTGGTGGGTACTACCACGACCTGGGGAAATCGGAGCAGCCTGAGTACTTCAGCGAGAACCAGGCTGGCTACAATCGCCACGACGATATCAATCCAAGGCTTTCAGTTACGGTCATCCGCAGCCACGTCAAGCTTGGCGTCGAGAAGGCGAGGGTCCTTGGCCTGCCCGAAGAGGTCGTGGACATCATCGCGGAGCACCACGGCAATGGCATCATCTCCTTTTTCTATGACCGCGCAAACCGCGAAGACGAAGTCGCTGCCGAGGACTTCAGCTATCCTGGTCCCACCCCGGGGAGCCGCGAGGCGGGTGTCGTCATGCTCGCAGATTCGGCTGAGGCCGCATCGCGCAGCCTCAAGAAGCCGACGCCGGGGCGCCTTGAGGGGCTCATCGGCGAACTGATACTGGATCGAGTCAGGCAGAGCCAGCTCGACCGCTGTGACCTTACCTTCCGTGACCTCGACACGATCAAGTCGAGCTTCGCCAGGACCCTGGCCGGACAGCTGCACGCACGCATCGAGTACCCACGGGTTTCAGAGCCGCGCTTCGGGGAAAGCAAGTCGAGGGAGCTCCGATGAACAGTGTGGACATCTCCTTCGAAGGTGTTCCCGAAGCCGGGTGGACGGGCCGAGCCAAAGATTTCGCCCTGGCTGCGATGGATATCATGCAGAAAGACCGCTGGGACGCATCCATCCTCGTCTGTGACGACGCGACGATCCGCTTCCTGAACCTCCGCTACCGCGAACGCGACGAGCCCACAGATGTGCTGTCCTTCGAGCAGGGCGGCGAATATCCGGACGGGGACGGGGTGATGCGCACGCTTGCTGGCGACCTTGCGATCTCGATGCAAGCCCTCGGCCGCAACGCCGCCGACTTCGGGGTGAGCCGGGACGAGGAATTCAAGCGCCTCATCGTACACGGCCTCCTCCACCTGTCGGGCCAGGACCACGAGGACAACGACCCTGAAAGGCCGATGCTGGCGCTCCAGGAAACCATGCTCGGCAAGCTCTCGGGACTTGCCAGGATACTCGAGTGAGAGGGGCCGAAAGGGGAGCCCTGAAGGGCGTGGGCGGCCTCGTCAGAGCCCTCCTTCGGGGACGGCGCAGCACCTTGCGAGACGCTGCCGGCTCCGACCTGGGAGCAGGCGCGGCGGAGAGGGCCCGGCTCCAGGAGGAGCGGAGCGAGATGATCCGCGGGGTCCAGGAGCTCGGCGAGACCACCGTCAAGGAAGTCATGGTGCCGCGCACCGATACCTTTTTCGTACCAATTACCGCCACTCGCGAGGAGATGTTCGCGTCCGTGGTTGAGGCGGGCCATTCGCGAATCCCGGTATACCGCGGCAGCATCGACGACGTGGTGGGTGTCCTGTACGCCAAGGATCTCCTCCGCTTCCTGGTTGTCGGCGAGGAGTATTCGCTCCCGGCCCTGCTCAGGAAGCCCTTCTTCGTTCCGGAGACCAAGCGCATCGACTCGCTGCTCCGCGAGTTCAGGAAGCGGCACGTGCACATCGCCATCGCGGTCGACGAGTACGGTGGTGTGTCGGGCATCGTCTGTCTCGAGGACATCATCGAAGAGATAGTCGGAAACATCCAGGACGAATTCGACGAGGAGCGTGAGGACATCGTCGAGCTGGAGGACGGTTCCCTGCTCTGCGACGCCAGGGTCAACCTCGAGGACCTCAACGCCGCTTCTGCCCTCGCGCTGCCTGCGGAAGCCTTCGATTCGCTGGGCGGCTACGTCTTCGACCTCTTCGGCCGCATCCCCCTGCGCGGGGAATCCATCGAGGGCCACGGGGCGGAATACACCGTACAGGAGATCGAGGGGCACCGCATCGAACTGGTCCGTGTAGCGCCTTTCGCGAAGGGAGTGGAGTCGACATGAGGAACACCCCGAGGATGGCGCTCGCCGCCCTGGCTTTCGCCTCCGTTGCCGCCCTTGCCGCGGC